>JAJXZV010000384.1 GCA_021779875.1 Pseudomonadota bacterium | reverse complement strand
CACGGACACCGCGTTCTCGAGGGCCGTTCGCACCACCTTGACCGGGTCGATGATCCCTTCGGCGAGCAGGTCGACGAACTGCTTGCGCGCGGCGTCGAATCCGACGTTGCCCTCCGCCGAGAGCATCCGGTCGATCACCACGCCGCCGTCCGCGGCCGAATTCTCGGCGATCTGCCGGGTCGGCGCCTCCAGCGCGCGCCTCAAGATGGCGACCCCGGTGCGTTCGTCGCCCGCGGCCTGCGCCTCGATCGCCGCCACGGCCCGCGTCGCACGCAGCAGCGCGAAGCCGCCGCCCGGGACGATGCCCTCGGCGACCGCCGCCTTGGTGGAGCTGATGGCGTCGTCGAGCGCCTCCTTCTTCGCCTTCATCTCCGACTCCGCCGGAGCGCCCACGCGGATCACGGCGACGCCGCCGGCGAGCTTCGCGGCGCGCTCCTCGAGCTTCTCGCGGTCGTAATCGGAGCCGCTCTTCTCGATCTCCTTGCGGATCATCTGGATCCGCCCGTCGATCGCGGCCCGCTGCCCGCCGCCCCCGATGAGGGTGGTGGAGTCCTTGTCGACCACGATGCGCTTGGCGCGGCCGAGCTGCGCGAGGGTCACGTCCTCGAGGCGCATGCCGAGCTCCTCGGAGACCAGCTGGCCGCCGGTCAGCACGGCGATGTCCTCGAGCATCGCCCGGCGGCGTTCGCCGAATCCCGGCGCCTTCACGGCGACGCTCTTGAGGATGCCGCGGATCTGGTTGACGATGAGCGTGGCGAGGGCCTCGCCCTCGATCTCCTCGGCGATGAACAGCACCGGCCGGCTCGACTTGACCACCTGCTCGAGCAGCGTGATCAGGTCCTTCAGTCCGCTCAATTTGCGGTCGCAGATGAGCACGTACGGCTCCTCGAGCACCGCCTGCATGGCGTTCGGATCGGTGACGAAGTAGGGCGACAGGTAGCCGCGGTCGAACTGCAGCCCCTCGACCACCTCGAGCGAGGTCTCGGTGGTCTTCGACTCCTCGACGGTGATCACCCCGTCGCCGCCGACCCGTTCCATCGCCTCGGCGACCAGTTCGCCGATGCCCGGATCGTTGTGCGCCGAGATGGTGGCGACCTGCGCCTTCTCCGTGCGGCTGCGCACGGGCCTCGCAAGCTCGTGCAGCGCCTGCACCGCAGCCCCGAGGGCGCGGTCCAGGCCGCGCCGCAGATCGATGGCGCTCGCGCCGGCGGTGACGTTGCGCACGCCCTCGGCGTAGATCGCGTGCGCGAGAATGGTGGCGGTGCTGGTCCCGTCGCCGACCAGGTCACCGGTCTTCTCGGCCGCCTGGCGCAGCATCTGGGCGCCGAGGTTGGCCTCGGGGTCCTCCAGCTCCATCTCCTTGGCGATGGTCACGCCGTCGTTGCAGACGATCGGGGCACCCCACTTCCTCTGGATGAGAACGGACTTGGACTTCGGGCCGAGCGTGATGCGCACCGCGTCGGCGAGCCGCGTCGCGCCCAGCAGGACCTTCTCGCGCGCCTGCGAGCCGAAATATACCTGCTTCGAGCCCATGCGAGCATGCTGGCTCGCGCCTCGCCGCGCCCGCCATACGCGGTTGTACGAATGGCGTCCGTGGGGGCTCCATGCGAGCCTGCATGCGGGGTGCCTGGAGGATCGAATCATGAACGTCGGGCAGGTGTGCAAGCGCAACGTGGTCACGGTGCGCGCATTCGAGGAGATCATCGCGGCGGCCCATCTCATGAGGGAACGGCACGTCGGCTACCTGGTCGTCGTGGAGCCCGCCGTGGGGGGCGACACGCTCCGCCCGGTCGGCGTGCTCACGGACCGCGACATCGTGGTCTCCGTGGTCGCCCGTGACGTCAATGCGCGCGAACTCACCGTCGGCGACGTCATGACGCGCCAGCCGGTGGTGGTGGGCGAGGGCGCACCGTTGTCGGCGGCGCTCAAGGACATGCGGCGCATAGGCGTCCGCCGCCTGCCCGTGGTGGGCGGCATCGGGCAGCTGGTCGGCGTGCTGTCGCTCGACGACGTGCTCGATGCGCTCTCGGGCGAGCTGGTCGATGCGGCCGGATCGGTGCGCAACGAGGTGCAGATCGAGGCCGCGTTGCGTCCGTGAAGATCGGCAAGCAGGCGATCTGGGACGTCGCCTACCTGCTCGGAGCGCTGGTGCTGCTGTGGGCGGTCAACTCCATGTGGCACGAAGCGCGCACCGTGGAGGTCGTGCCCTACAGCGAGATCGAGCAGGCGCTCGAGGCCAATCGAGTCGAGCGGGTGGTGGTGACCGACCGCGAGATCCGCGCCTACCTCAAGGCGCCCAACGCGGACGAGAAGCGCGTGCTCACGGCGAACCGGGTCGAGCCGGACGTGGCGGCCTGGCTGTCGCGTTTCAAGGTGCCCTTCACCCGCGACTTTTCGAGCGGCTGGCTGCAGCAGATCCTCGGCTGGGTGCTGCCTGCGCTGATGTTCTTCGGCGTCTGGTATTTCATGATTCGCGGCATCGGCGCCCGCCAAGGCATGCCCGGCCTGACCTCGATCGGCAAGAGCCACGCCAAGGTGATGATGGAGAAGAGCACCGGCGTCACCTTCGCCGACGTCGCCGGCGTCGACGAGGCCAAGGAGGAATTGCGCGAGGTCGTGGACTTCCTGAAGGACCCGGGCCGCTACGGCCGGCTCGGCGCCCGGATCCCCAAGGGCGTGCTGCTGGTCGGCCCTCCCGGGACCGGCAAGACGCTGCTGGCGCGCGCGCTCGCGGGCGAGGCCGGCGTGACGTTCCTGTCGACCAACGGCGCGGAATTCGTCGAGATGTTCGTCGGCGTCGGCGCGGCCCGCGTGCGCGACCTGTTCGAGACCGCGCGCGGCAGCGCCCCGGCGATCATCTTCATCGACGAACTGGACGCGCTCGGGCGTGCGCGCGGCGCCTACGGCCTCGGCGGGCACGACGAGAAGGAGCAGACGCTCAATCAGCTGCTCGTGGAGATGGACGGCTTCGATCCGTCGGTGGGCGTCATCATCCTCGCCGCGACCAACCGCCCGGAGATCCTGGATCCGGCGCTGCTGCGGGCGGGCCGCTTCGACCGGCAGGTGCTGGTGGACCGGCCCGACATCAAGGGCCGCCTCGAGGTGCTGAAGGTGCACGTGCGCAAGGTCAAGCTCGACGCCGATGCCGACCTGTCGAAGATCGCCGCCATGACCGCGGGATTCGCCGGCGCGGACCTCGCGAATCTGGTCAACGAGGCGGCGTTGCTCGCCACGCGGCGCGGCGCCGAAGCGGTGTCCTTCTCCGACCTGACGGCCGCGATCGAACGGATCGTCGCGGGCCTCGAGAAGAAGACCCGGCTGCTCAATCCGCGCGAGCGCGAGACGGTGGCGACCCACGAGATGGGGCACGCGCTGGTGGCCATGGCGCTGCCCGGGACGGATCCGGTGCAGAAGGTGTCGGTGATCCCGCGCGGCATCAGCGCGCTCGGCTACACCATCCAGCGGCCGACCGAGGACCGCTTTCTGCTCGGCCGGGACGAACTGCTGAGCCGCATGGCCGTGCTGCTCGGCGGCCGGGCGGCGGAGATGCTGGCGTTCGGCAAGCCCTCCACCGGCGCCGCCGACGACCTGGCCAAGGCCACCGACATGGCACGGGCGCTGGTGACCCACTACGGCATGGACGAGACGCTCGGGTTGGTGGCCTACGAGGAGGAGCGGCGCGTCTACCTGCCGGGCTCGCCCGAAGCGGCCGCGCCGCGCCGCTACAGCGAGCAGACCGCGCGTGAAATCGACTGCGCCGTGCGCACGCTGGTGCGGAGCGCGTTCGAGACCGCGACGGGCGTCCTGACCCGGCACCGCGCGCTCCTCGAGCGCGGCGCACGCACGCTGCTCGCGAAGGAGAGCCTCGGCGAGGCTGAACTCGCCGAACTCAAGGCCTCCCTCACCGCGCCCGGGTGACCGACCCCGGGCGCCGGCCGCCTACGGCTCGTCGTGGCTGTGGCCCGGGTGCGGGAGCTTCGCGACCTGGTCCGCGGTCGCGAGGTCCTTGTAGTGGTTGCCGAAGTGCGTGCGCACGTAGTTGACCACGTCGGCGACCTGCGCGTCGCTCAGGTGCACGATGAACATGGCGTTGCCCGCCGGCAGGCCGAAGGCCGGCATGCCGTGCTTGCCGCCGAGCACCGTGACCGCCGCGTATTCCCACGAGACCAGCGCCGGATCGCCCGCGAGCTTCGGGTAATAGCCCGCGCCGGCCGCTCCTTGCGCGTTCGGCATGTGGCAGCCCTGACAGATGTGGCCGTAGATGTCGGCGCCGCTCATCGTGCCGAGCGCCTCCTTCGGCGCGTAACCGGCGTCGTCCGCACGGAGCGACGGCGCCGCCAATCCGAGCGAGGCCGCGGCGGCCAGGGCCGCCAGCGTGCCGAGCCGCGGCGCCGGGCCGCGCGTGGATCGATCGATCGAGCGGCTCATGCGCGTTCTCCCTGGGCCACGGCGAGTTGGTGCAGGCGGCCGATCGCGTCGAGCGCCGAGGTCACCGCGCCCTCCTGCCAGCCGCCGATGAACGAGGCGTGCTCGCCCGCGAGCGCGATGCGCCCGTCGATCCGGCACAGGTCGTCGTAGTGCGCGGCGCGGGTCTCCTCCGTCCACATGCCGAAGCAGCCCATCGTGAAGGGCGAGCGATGCCAGGCGACCGCGACGCCGTTGTCGAATTCCCGGGTGTACTGCGGGTGGATCTGGGCGCCGTACTCGACCGCGCGGCGCACCCGCTCGGCCGGCGCCATCGCGGTGAATTCCATGGCGTTCAATCCCCAGATGTAGGCGCCGAGCAGCACGCCCTTGCCGCTGCTTTGATAGCCGGTGCTCGGATAGCCGATGTTGGCGATCGGCAGGTCGGTGTAG
>JAJXZV010000354.1 GCA_021779875.1 Pseudomonadota bacterium | reverse complement strand
TTGCAGCTTGTCGGGGTCGATGGTCACCTGATACTGCTTGACGAAGCCGCCGACGGAGGCGACCTCGGCGACGCCCGGCACGGCGCGCAGCTGATACCGGACCTGCCAGTCCTGCAGCGAGCGCAGGTCCGCGAGCGAATGCCGGCCGGTCCGATCGATCAGCGCGTATTCCAGCGCCCAGCCGACGCCGGTGGCATCCGGCCCCAGGGTCGGGGACACGCCCTGGGGGAGCTTGCCCGACATGCCGCTCAAGGTCTCGAGCACCCGGCTGCGGGCCCAGTAGATGTCCGTGCCGTCCTCGAAGACGACGTAGATCAGCGACGAGCCGTAGAAGCTGGTGGCGCGCACCGCCTTGACCTTGGGCGCGGAGAGCAGCTGCGTCACGAGGGGGTAGGTGACCTGATCCTCGATGACGCCCGGGCTGCGATCGGCCCAGTCGGTGGCCACGATCACCTGGACGTCGGAGAGGTCCGGTATGGCGTCGAGCGGCGTGGTCAGGGCCGCCCACGTGCCGCCGCCGATGGCCGCGACCATCAGCACCAGCATGAGAAACGGATTCCTCGCGCTGAATTCGATGATGCGCGCGATCATGGCCGGGCGGCCATCCCGGGCATGTCCGCCATCCCCGGCATGCCGGCCATGGCGTCCGCGCCCGCCTCCAGGCGGCTCTCCGAGTCGATGAGGAAATTGCCGGAGGTCACGACCTCATCGCCCGTGCTCAGGCCCTCGAGCACTTGATAGCGGTCGACGGCATGGCGATCGACGAACCGGGTGGGACGGATCTTGACGGCGACCGGGGCGAAGCCGCCGCCGGGCAGCACGCGATAGACGAGGTCGCGCGTGCCGGTGCGGATCACGGCCGAGGCCGGGACCGTCAATCCCGAGCCCATGGCGTGCGCCAGGAGCACGTCGCCGAACATGCCGGGCAGCAGGGTGCCGTCCGGATTGGGCAGCTCGATGCGCACCTGCACCGAGCGCGAGGCCTCGTCGACGACCGGGTCGATGAAGGCCACCTTGCCCGTGAACGGCGGGCGCACGGTGCCGGGGAAGGTCACGGTGACCGGCATGCCGACGGCGACTTCGGGCAGTTCGTACTGGAACACCTTGGCCTGCATCCACACGCGCGACAGATCGGCAACCACGAACAGGTCGTCCTGCGCCGTGACGTACTGACCGGCGAACGCCGCCTTCTGCAGGACGGTGCCCGAGATCGGACTGCGCAGGAGCAGGGCCTTGCCCGGCGTGCCGGTGCGCTCCAACCGGCCGATCTCGTCCTTCGGGACGTCCCAGAGCTCCAGGCGCCGGCGCGCCGTGTCCACCACCGTGCGCCGATCGGCCTCGTCGTCGAGGCCGGATTTCGACAGCTGCAACGCGGCCAGGAATTCCCGCTGGGCCGAGAAGAACGCGGGGCTGTAGATGGACAGCATCGGCGTGCCGGTCCGGACTTTTTGGCCGTTGTAGGACACGAACAGCTTCTCGACCCAGCCCTCGGTCTTCAGGTGCACGTGGGCGACCCGGGTCTCGTCGGGGCGCACGATGCCGACGGCGCGGATGGTCGTGACCAGCGGCGTCATCTCGACCTTGCCGATGGTCACGCCGATGCGCTGCTGCACGTCCGGGCCGATCGCGACCCGGGCGTGGCCCGACGGCAGGGCCGAGGGCGTCGCCGAGGACGTCGCCGAGGACGTCGCCGCGGGCGGCGCCGGCTGCGCCTTCTTCGGCATCACCATGCCGGGCATGTCGTCGGGCATCTGGCCGCGCACCAGGCGCGCGGCGCCGAGCAGCACCGCCACGGCGGCCGCGGCGGCCGCGACGCCGCGGGCCCTGTCCAATCTGTTCGCTGACATGAGAGTGGCTCCTCGTTTATTCGGCGCGTCCGAGCGCTTCGACGTCGACGCCGGCCAGCGCCTCGAGCTCGGCGAGGCGCTGCTCGCGCTCGATCCGGGCCTGCGCCAGCACCCGGCGCGCGGCGATGAGCGTGCGCTCACCATCGATCAGATCGGAAAACGGCACGGTGCCGGCGGCATAGGCGCTGCGCGAGCTGGCCGCGAGCTGCCGGGCGGCCGGCACGATGCGCGTGCCGTACCAATCGGTCTCGCGCTCGGCGTTGCGCATGAGGTAGAGGTCCGCGACGAAGCGGGCGGCGCGGTCGTGCGTACTCTGGCGAAGCAGCGCCTCGGCGGACCGGGTCATGGATTGCGCTTCCTCGATGGCGGCCCGGATCGCCGGCAGCTTGGTCGGCACCATCACCATCGCGCCCAAGGACTGCGAGAGCGAGCCCGTGATGCCCGCGGAGGGGATCACGTCCGGCAGGTAGGCGAGCCGGGCCAGTTCCACCGCGTCGCCGCGGCCGGCGACCTGCCGCGCGAGGGCGGCGAGCTCGGGGTTCTGCGCGACCGCCACGGCGATGAGGCGCGCATCGTCGGCGGCCACCGGCCGCGGCTCGGGCAGTCCCGGCGGCAGGCCGAGCGGCGCCGAGGCCTCCCGGCCCAGCAGGCCGTTGAGCGTTGCGCGGGCCGACCGGGCCTTCGCCTCCAGTCCGGCGAGTTCGTCCTGCGCGGTGCGCGATTCGATCAAGGCCCTCCACAAATCGCGCATCGGTCCGCCGGCCTGGGTCCGATCGGCGGCGGAATCGGCGAGCAGCTGCAGATAGGTCACGTCGTCGCGCTCGATGCGGATCAGCTCCTCGGTGAGCGCCAGATCGAGATAGGCCGCGAGCACTCGGCGCTGCAGCTCGAACTTGGCCGCGCGGAACCGCTCGCCCGCTTCGCGGGCGGCCTCCAAGGCCGCCTTGCCGGCGGTGCGGGTCTTGACCGGCAGCGACAAGCTCGTCGAGGGATCGAAGCCCGCCCCGATGCTGGTGCGGTCCCAGGTCTTCATGTTGCCGGGCGAGAACAGGTAACCGAAGGAGAGCGCCGCGTTGCTGTTGGGCCATGTGGCCGCCTGGTCGATCCGGGCGAATGCGGCCCGCCAGTCGAAGTAGCTCGCCTCGAGTTCGCCGTTGGCGAGGAAAGCGCGGCTGAGCACGTCCTGCCAGGTGGCGACCGCCGGCAGCTCGGGCAGGCTCCGTGCCTCGATGCGTGGTTCGAAGGACGCCGACACCTCGTGCAGGCGGGCCTTCTCGTCCCCGGTTCCGGGCGGGGCGAGCACGCAGCCGCCGAGCGCGGCCGTGAGGCCGGCGGTGATCAGGAGTGCGCGGCCCGCGCCTGCGCCGCGCATGGCTAGATGCTCGCCGAGCGCAGCCGCAGGGCGTTGCCGATCACCGAGACGGAGCTGAAGCTCATGGCCGCGGCGGCGACGATGGGACTCAACAGCAGCCCGAAGGCGGGATACAGCACGCCGGCGGCCAGCGGGATGCCGATTACGTTGTACACGAACGCGAGCACCAGGTTCTGGCGGATGTTGCGCAGGGTGGCGCGACTCAAGGCCCGGGCGCGGACGATGCCGATGAGATCGCCCTTGACCAGCGTGAGCCCGGCGCTTCGCATGGCGACGTCGGTGCCCGTGCCCATCGCGATGCCGACGTCGGCCTCGGCGAGCGCCGGCGCGTCATTGACGCCGTCGCCGGCCATGGCGACCACCCGGCCCGCGCGCTTGAGCTCGCGCACGATCGCGTTCTTCTGGTCGGGCAGCACGCCGGCCTGCACTTCGGTGATGCCGAGCCGGGCCGCGACCGCCTCGGCCGTGGTTCGATGGTCGCCGGTCAACATGACGATCCGCAGGCCTTCGCCGCGCAAGGCGTCGAGAGCCGCCGGGGTCGTCGCCTTGATCGGGTCGGCCACCGCGATCAGGCCCGCCGGCCGCTGGTCGACCGCCACGAACAAGGCGGTGACGCCATCCCGGCGCAGCGCCTCGGCGCGCGTCTCGAGATCGGAACCGGCCACGCCGAGGTCGCGCAGCAGCGCGGCGTTGCCGATCGCGATGCGCCGGTCGCCGATGGTCCCGGTGACGCCCTTGCCGGTCACCGCGGCGAAGCTCGCGACCGGCTGCAGGGCGATGCCGCGGTCCGCGGCCGCGGCCAGGAGCGCGGCGGCGAGCGAATGCTCGCTCGCCTTCTCGAGGCTCGCGCCGAGCGACAGCACGGCGGACTCGTCGAAGCCCGCGGCCGGAACGATCGCGGTCACGCGTGGCCTGCCTTCGGTGAGCGTGCCGGTCTTGTCGATGACCAGGGTGTCGACCTTCTCGAAGCGCTCGAGGGCCTCGGCGCTCTGGACGAGCACGCCGGCGCTCGCGCCCTTGCCGACGCCGACCATGATGGACATCGGGGTGGCGAGCCCGAGTGCGCACGGGCAGGCGATGATCAGCACCGACACCGCGGCCACCAGCGCGAGTCCCAGCGCCGGCGCCGGGGCCCAGATCAGCCAGGCGGCGAACGTCAGGGCCGAGCTGGCCATGACGGCCGGCACGAACCACGCGGCCACCACGTCGGCGAGCCGCTGGATGGGCGCGCGGCTGCGTTGCGCCTGGGCGACCAGATGCACGATGCGCGCGAGCAGGGTGTCGGCGCCGATCTTCTCGGCCACGACGATCAGGGTGCCGGTGCCGTTGATGGTGCCGCCGATGACCTTGGCGCCGGTCGCCTTCTGCACCGGCATCGATTCGCCGGTCACCATCGACTCGTCGACCGCGCTGTCGCCTTCGGTCACGGTGCCGTCGACGGGCACCGCCTCGCCCGGCCGCACCCGCAGCCGATCCCCGACGCGGATCTGCTCGAGCGGCAGGTCCTCGTCGGTGCCGTCGGCCCGCAGGCGCCGGGCCGTCTTGGGCGTCAGCTTGAGCAGCGCCCGGATGGCGCCGCCGGTGGCCTCGCGCGCGCGCAGCTCGAGCACCTGGCCGAGCAGGACGAGCACGGTGATCACCG
>JAJXZV010000304.1 GCA_021779875.1 Pseudomonadota bacterium | reverse complement strand
CCAGGCGATGCCCACGCCCGCGGACCAGTAGTGGTTCACCTGAACGAGCGGGCTCGGGTCGAAGACCGCATCGCCCAGGGCATCGCGACGCAGGAAGCCGCCGATCCAGAATTTCGGGAATCTCTTTGAGAAGGTCAGCGTGGTCGCCGTGCCCGCGAAGCCCCCCGGCGCCGAGTACGCCGGGCGATATGCGGTCGCGTACCGCGGCGCCACCGAGTAGAAATACCCGTCGTAGCGCGAATCGGCGAACAAGGCGGCCGCTTCCAGGCCCACGTTCCACCCCTCGAGACCGAAGGGCGCACGCGCGTCGAGATTCAGGCTCGGGCTCAGCGTGGTGCCGATGAAGCGTGGCGACCACTCGATGGTGTAGGCGGCGCGCACGGGCACCTCGAGCGTCAGGGTGGTGCGCGCCGCGGGGCTCCCGAGCAGCCGCACGTCGAACGAGGGCCCGACCTCCACCGTCGGTTTGAGGTCCGTCATGCCGAAGCGCGCCGAATCGTCGTGGCCCGGCGCGGTCGCGTTGCCGCTCAAGTTGATCTGCAGCCGGTCCTGGTCGAACAACAGGCCGCGGATGCCCTTGCGGTCGGACTTGAGGAAGTCGCCGTGATAGATGAGATAGGGGAACGGCACCAGATAGGGGTGCACGGCCTCGGCGCCGCGATAATCCTCGAGTCCGGCCACGCCGAGGCCGGCGCCCACCGTCCACAGAGGCTCCTCGGCGGCGCGCCCCGCTCCGCCGAGCAGCGCCGCCGCGAGCAGGAGGGCCCGCGCCGGCCGCCGGCCGGCGGCCGGCTCACGGCGCCGACCCACGAGCCCGCAACGTCTGTAAAATGCCGGCAGCATGCACATCCTTATCGTAGAAGATGACGAGGTGGCGCGCGATTACCTCGCGCGCGCCCTGCGGGAGGCCGGCCACACCGTGGACTCGGCCGCCGACGGCATCGATGGGCTGCACATGGCCTCCTCGCTCGCCGTGGATCTGGCGATCGTGGACCGGATGCTCCCCAAGCTCGACGGCCTCGCGCTGGTGCAGTCGCTGCGCGCCACGGGCCGCAAGCTGCCCGTGCTCATCCTGAGCGCGCTCGGCGACGTGGACGACCGCATCACCGGGCTGCGGGCCGGCGGCGACGACTATCTCACCAAACCGTATCACGTGTCCGAGCTGCTCGCGCGGGTGGACGCGCTCGCGCGGCGCGGCGAGTCCGGCAACGCCGAGATCCGCACCAAGCTCAAGCTCGCCGATCTGGAGCTCGACCGCATGACCCGCAGGGTCGTGCGCAACGGCAAGAAGATCGAGCTGACGGCGCGCGAATTCCAGCTGCTCGAGTTCCTCATGCGCCACAGCGGCCAGGTGGTCACGCGCACGATGCTGCTCGAGGGCGTCTGGGACTACCATTTCGATCCGCAGACCAACGTGATCGACGTGCACATCAGCCGCCTGCGCCAGGCCATCGACAAGGACTTCGACAAGCCCCTCCTGCACACGGTGCGGGGCGCGGGCTACAGTCTGCGCGAAGACGAATAGTGGCCTCGGCGAGCAACCCCGACGCGAGTGCCGAGCAGCGATTCCTCGGGGTGCTCGGCACCTCGCCGTTCCGCATCGCCATCGTCTACTCGGTCCTGTTCGCGTGCGGCGCGGCCCTGTTGCTCGGCGCGGTGAATTTCGCCGTGTCGCGCGTGGTGGACGGCAGCACGGACAACCTGATCGAGGCCGAGGTGCAGGGCCTGCGCGAGCAGGTGCTGGTGCTCTCGCGCGGCGACTTCATCGAGCTGATCGAACAGCGTTCGCAGGAGCAGGACGTCCGCGGCGCGGTCTATCTGATGGTCGATCCACAGCTGCGGCCGGTCGCCGGCAACGTGCCGGCGTGGCCGAAGATCGATGCGAGCGAGGGCAAGTGGATCAATTTCAAGGTGGCCGTGCCCTTCGGCGACCAGACGCGCATCCATCAGATGCGCGCGCAGCGATTTCCGCTGCCGGGCGGCTACCGGATGCTGGTCGGGCACGACGTGCAGGAGCGCCAGGACGTCAAGAACCTGATGATGCGCGGGCTGATCGCGGCGGTGGTGCTGACCCTGCTGCTCGGCCTCGGCGGAGGCTTCTGGATGGGCCGGCGCATCCTGGCGCAGGCGGGCGCGATCTCGGCGGTGGCGACCCGGATCATGCGCGGCGACCTGTCGCAGCGGCTGCCGGTGCGCGACGCCGACGACGAGCTCAACACGCTGGCGCGCGAGATCAACGCGATGCTCGACAAGATCGAGCAGCTGACCCTCGGCATGCGCACGGTGCTCGACAGCGCGGCGCACGATCTGCGCACGCCGCTGAACCGGCTGCAGGCCACGGCGGAGGGGGCCATCGGCCAGCTCGATCCGGGGTCGACCGGACGCAAGGTCCTCGAGCGGGTGAGCGCCGAGGTGGACCGCATGCGCGCCACGCTCGATGCGCTGCTGCGCATCGCGCTCGCCGAGACCGGCACGGTGGCGCGCGAGGCGGTGGACCTGTCGGAACTGATCGCCAGCGTGGCCGACTTGTACGCGCCGGTGGCCGAGGAGCGCGGTATCGCGTTCTCGAGCGCCGTGGCGGCCGGGCTGGGGGTGCAGGGGAGCCGCCAGCTGCTGGCCCAGGCGCTCGCGAACCTGCTCGACAATGCCATCAAGTTCACCCCCGACGGGGGGCGCATCCGGGTCGGGTTGCGGGCGGCCGGCTCGGGCCCCGAGGTCGTGGTGGAGGACAGCGGGCCGGGCATTCCGGCGGACAAGCGTGAGATCGTGCTCGGACGACGCGTGCGCCTCGACGAGGCCCGCAAGTTCCCGGGTTCGGGCCTCGGACTGTCGCTGGTGGCGGCGGTGGCGAAGTTGCACGGGGCGCGTCTCCTGCTGGAGGATGCCGCGCCTGGGCTGCGGGTGACCTTGAGATTCTAGGAGGAGTCGGCATGCGGGCGATCATTCGGTGCGCGGTGGGCGCGATCGTGGCGGCGGCGGGGGCCGCCTGCGGGGGCGCGCTCGACGCGTCGGCGGCGGTCCCGATGGCCGCCGGGGTGGACCTCGAGTACGTGGATCCGGCGGTTCGGCCGCAGGACGATCCGTACCGGCACCTGAACGGCAAATGGCTCGACACCTTCGAGCTTCCGGCCGACAAGGGCGTCTACGATTCCTTCGCCGCCGTGGGCGACCGCACGCAGGAGCAGCTGCGCGCCATCGTCGAGGGCCTCGAGCGCCGCGCCGGGACCGGCAAGCCCGACCCCGATGCCAGGAAGCTCGCCGATCTGTACGCGAGCTTCATGGACGAGCCGTTGCTCGAGACGCTCGGGATCACGCCGCTGCGGTCGGCGTTCGCGGCCATCGACGCGCTCGACGACAAGCGCGGCCTGGCGGCGCTCGTCGCCCGCGCCAACCGCAGCGGCAGCGGTGCCCCCTACGACATCTCGGTTCGCCCCGATCCGAGGGATTCGAGCCGCTACGCGGTGAGCGTGCAGCAGAGCGGCCTCGGCATGCCGGACCGCGACTATTATCTCAGCGACGACGCCAAGCTGAGTGCGGTGCGCGAGAAGTACCTCGCGCACGTCGAGAGCATGCTGCGCTTGGCGGGAGAGCCCGATCCGAAGCGTTGCGCCGCCGACATCCTCGGCCTCGAGACCGAGATGGCGCGGCTGCAGTGGACCCGGGTCGAGAACCGCGATCCGATCAAGACCTACAACAAGACCTCCATCGCCGATCTGGCGGCGCTCGTGCCGGGCTTCGACTGGCAGCGCTATCTCGCGGACGGGGGCATCGCCGGCAAGGTCGACTACGTCATCGTGCGCCAGCCGAGCTACCTGAAGGGTCTCGGCGGGCTCATCGAGACGACCCCGCTGCCGGTGTGGAAGGAGTACTTCAAGTGGCACGTGCTCGCCGACGCGGCGCCGTACCTGTCGAAGGCGTTCGTCGACGAGCAATTCGCGTTCCGCGGCACGGTCCTGCGCGGCATCCCGCAGGACCTGCCGCGCTGGAAGCGCGGCCTGCAGCTGCTGAACTCCTCCATGGGCGAGGCGCTCGGCCGGCTGTACGTCGCGCAGTACTTCCCGCCGCAGAACAAGCGCCGGATGCAGGAGCTGGTGGGCAATCTCATCGCGACCTATTCGAAGGACATCGACCACCTGGACTGGATGGGGCCGCAGACCCGCAAAGGGGCGCAGGCGAAGCTCGCGAAGCTGCGCACCAAGATCGCCTATCCGGACACCTGGCGCGATTACGGAGCGCTCGCCGTCGCCCGCGACAATCTCTGGGACAACGTGCAGCGGGCGACGGCCTTCGAATACCGGCGGCAGATCGGCAAGCTCGGCGCACCGGTCGACCACGGGGAGTGGTTCATGACGCCGCAGACCGTGAACGCCTACTACAACCCGGTGATGAACGAGATCGTCTTCCCCGCCGCCATCCTGCAGCCGCCGTTCTTCGACGCGGGGGCGGACGATGCGGCGAACTACGGCGGCATCGGCGCGGTCATCGGCCACGAAATCAGCCATGGGTTCGACGATTCGGGCAGCCAGTACGACGCGGACGGGAACCTGCGCGATTGGTTCACCGCCGAGGACCATGCGCGCTTCAAGGCGCTCACCCGGGCGCTGGTGGCGCAGTACGACGCCTACGAGCCGGTTCCGGGGTTCCACGTCAACGGCCAGCTGACCCTGGGCGAGAACATCGGCGACAACTCGGGGCTGGCGATCGCCTACAAGGCGTACCAGCTCGCGCTCGGCGGCAGGCCGGCCCCGGTGCTGGACGGGCTCTCCGGCGATCAGCGCTTCTACTACGGCTGGATCCAGGTGTGGCGCGGCAAGATGCGCGAGGCGCTGGCCATCGAACGCGTCAAGACCGATCCGCATGCGCCGCCG
>JAJXZV010000087.1:4371-4892 GCA_021779875.1 Pseudomonadota bacterium | reverse complement strand
GAATCGAAAACGCCCCGGCCGATGACCGGGGCGTCCTTCGTGGCGCGAGTGCTGGCCGGTGCTACTCGGCCTTCTTCGCGGGAGCCTTCTTCGGCGCCGCGGCCTTGGCGGCCGGCTTGGCGGCAGCCTTGGCCGCGCTCTTCGGCGCCGCGGCTTTCGCAGCAGTCTTGGGCGCGGCCTTGGGCGTGGCCTTCGCGGCAGCGGCCTTGGGCGTGGCCTTCACAGCGGCGGCCTTGGGTGCGACAGCCGCCTTCGCGGTCGCCGCCTTGGCGGCCGGCTTGGCAGCGGCAGTCTTGGCGGCAGCGGCCTTCGGCGCGGCCTTGGTTGCAGCGGCCTTCGGCGCGGCCTTGGTTGCAGCGGCCTTCGTCGCAGCAGCCCTGGCGGGCTTCGCGTCGGTCTTGGTGGCTGCGGCGGCCGGGGCGGCCTCGGCGCGGGTGGTCCGCGTCAGGGCAGCGCGAGCCTTGCCCGCGGCGGTCTGGGCGCCCTTCGCCTTGACGGCCTTGCCGGCGGCGATGCGGGCC
>JAJXZV010000087.1:0-4361 GCA_021779875.1 Pseudomonadota bacterium | reverse complement strand
GCTCACGACGGCCTGGCCGCTGAGGACGGCGTTGACCTTCTTCGCGAGGCGGCTCTTCCGGCGCGCAGCGGCGTTGGGGTGGATGGCGCCAACCTTGGCGGCCCGGTCAAGCGCCGAGACGGCCTCGGCCAGCGTGGTCGCGACGTCCGCGGCCTCGGGCTGTGCGGTGGCCGTGCTGAGGGCCTTGGCGACCAGGGTCTTCGCCGCGGACCGCCGAGGCTGGAGGATCGCGTGCCGGCGCTCAGCCTGGCGGACGCCCTTCAGCCCGGACGGGGTGCGAGCGCCCTGCCATTTCCGGGGCGTTCTAGCCAAGGTGGCATTTCTCCGTTTCGGTGTGTGCGGGTGATCAAGACGCGCGCGGACGAAGCATGCCCACAGGCGCGACGGCGAATAGTAGCAGAGGCCCTCCCGAATCGGCCAACGCGAGTGGCGCTGCGCTCAGCCCCGGATTCGCATCGTCCGATAGCGGCGGATCAATGCGGTCGTGGACGTGTCGTGGTCATTGGCGACCGAGCCCTCGGACGCGCCCAGCTCGCCCGCGATCCGCGTCGCCAGCACCTTGCCCAACTCCACACCCCACTGGTCGAAGCTGTCGATCCCCCAGATCGCGCCCTGAACGAACACCTTGTGCTCATACAGCGCGACCAGGGTGCCCAGCGCCCGCGGCGTGAGCTTGTCGGCGAGGATCACCGATGTCGGTCGGTTGCCCTCGAACACCCGGGCGTTCACCTGCGCCTCGGGCACGCCGGCGGCGACGACCTCCTCGCGCGTCTTGCCGAACGCGAACGCCTCGGCCTGGGCGAACAGGTTCGCCATCAGCAGGTCGTGGTGGCGCCCGACCTCGGTCGTCGGGTTGACGAAGCCGATGAGGTCCGCGGGCACGATGTGCGTCCCCTGGTGGAGCAGCTGGTAGTAGGCGTGCTGGCCGTTGGTGCCCGCGGTGCCCCAGACGATGGGCCCCGTGGCATAGGCCACGCGCGAGCCGTCGATGCGCACCGACTTGCCGTTGGACTCCATGTCGAGCTGCTGCAGGTACGCCGGGAAGCGGTTGAGCTCCTGGCTGTAGGGCAGCACCGCGTGGCTGTCGAAGCCGAAGAAGTTGCCGTACCAGACGCCGAGCAGGGCCATGAGCACCGGCAGGTTCTGGTCGAGCGGCGCGCTCCGGAAGTGCTCGTCCATCTCGCGGAAGCCCGCGAGCATGGAGCGGAAGGCGTCGGGCCCGATCGCGACCATCAGCGACAGCCCGATGGCCGAGTCCATCGAGTACCGGCCGCCCACCCAGTCCCAGAAGCCGAACATGTTGGCGGGGTCGATGCCGAACTCGCGGACCTTCTCAGCGTTCGTGCTGACGGCCACGAAGTGGCGCGCCACGGCCGACGCGTCGTCGCCCAGGCCCGCCAAGAGCCAGTCGCGGGCCGAGGTCGCGTTGGTGAGCGTCTCGATCGTCGTGAACGTCTTGCTCGACACGATGAACAGCGTCTCGCCGGGATCGAGGTCGATCACCGCCTCCCGCAGGTCCGCGCCGTCGACGTTGGACACGAAGCGGAAGCGCATATTGCGGTCAGAGGCGTTGCGCAGCGCCTCGGTCGCCATCGCGGGCCCGAGGTCCGACCCGCCGATGCCGATGTTGATCACGTTGCGGATCCGCTTGCCGGTCTTGCCCCGCCAGCCGCCGTCGCGAACGCGGACCGCGAAGTCCGCCATGCGGTCGAGCACCTCGTGCACGTCGGCGGCGACGTCCTGGCCGTCCACGACGAGGCGCCCGTCGCGCGGGATCCGCAATGCGGTGTGCAGCACCGAGCGGTTCTCGGTCACGTTGATCCGATCGCCGGCGAACATCGCCTCGCGCCGCTCCTCGACGCGGGCGGTCCTCGCCAGGTCGAGCAGCAGGGGCAGTGTGTCTGCCGTGATGCGGTGCTTGGAGTAGTCGAGGAACAGGCCCGCCCCTTCGGCCGTGCAGCGCGTCGCGCGCTCGGGGTCGGCGGAGAACAGGTCGCGCAGGTGGTGGCCGCGCACGGCCTCGTGGTGGGCGACGAGCGCGGCCCAGGCGGGGGCGTGGTCGATGGGCAGGGTGGTGGTCTCGGTCTCGGTCATGGCAGCCGAAGCGTACGCCGCGGGCGCGATCTACGTCCTCGGTCGCGCCTCCGCGTCGACACGGTCCCAGCCGTCCGCACCGAGCGCGTGGAGCTCGCCCTGGGCGATGTCGAACCAGGCTCCGGCGAGGACGATGGTGCCGGCCGCCTCGCGGGCGCGCACCCACGGGAACGTTCGAAGGTTGGCCAGCGACTGCTCCACCGTGAGGTGCTCCAGGCGCGTGCGGCGCCGCTCGGGGTCGGCGGCCTCGCCGGGTGTCAGCAGCGGCTCCAGGTCCCGCACGCCCGCCACCCAGGCGCCGATGAAGTCGGTCGCGCTGAGGGCCGGCCCGCTGCCGAGCGCCGCGGCCACGCCGCCGCACCGCCCGTGGCCCATCACGAGGATCGTCGGCACCTCCAGCGCGAGCACCGCGTACTCGAGCGCCGCGCTCGCCGCGTGGCTGCGCGCGTCGGGTGCGTACACGGGCACGAGCGCTGCCACGTTGCGCACGACGAACAGCTCGCCCGGCCCGGCGTCGAACACCAGCTCCGGCCCGGACCGAGAGTCCGAGCAGGCGATGACCATGGTCCGCGGTGACTGCCCGTCGGTGCCCAGGCGGCGGTATCGGTCAGCCTCCGCCGGATAGCGATCGGCGCGGAAGCGGCGGTAGCCGGCGAGCAGGTCACCGGGGAGCGCGTGGGACGGCATGATGCGGATCGTAGCGGCACGGGTGCGAGCACGGCGGCGCACGGGGCGGCCCTATCGGCGGTGGGAACTCCGGTTGGGCCGCTCCATGCCGCCGATCGAGGCGTGGCCGTGCGCCGAGAGGCATGGGCCGGCCAGCGCGGCGGCCGGCGCTCCGGTAGGGCCGCTGCGTGCACTCCGCCGGGACGGCGGCTCGTCGGGAGACGGACTGCAGGGCGAGTGCCGGGCGGCCAACTGTCAGGCGGGATCCTCGCGGAGCCGCGCGTACATCACGAGGTCGTGGTAGGCGCCGGCCCGGAACTGCGCCCCGCGATTCACGCCCTCGCGCGTGTAGCCCGCCTTCTCGAGCGAGCGCTGCTCGGCCAGGTTGTCGACATCGGTCGACGCCTCGACGCGGTGGAGGCTCGTGGTCTCGAACAAGTAGTCGGCCGCCAGGCGCTGCGCCTCGGTCCCGTAGCCGCGGCCGCGGGCTCCCGGCTCCAAGTCGATGCCGATCATCCAGGCGTCGGACTCGCGGTTGGGGCCATAGCGAACGCGGCGCCAGCTGATGGTGCCGACGACCGTCGCGTCGTCGGTGCGCTCGATGAGCAACGTGCCGTTCTGATCGTCGCGCAGCGGCCGCCGGGCCAGCACATCGCGGTCGATCGAGTGGGGCGCCAGGCCGAAGTCGTTGAAGCCGCCATCGGTCTGCTCGCGGCGCGCCATCGCCTCGAGCAGGTCCGCATCGGCCAGGGTCACGTCCCGCAGGCGGACGCTGGGAGCACGGGGCGTCTCGGTCACGAGCGCAAGCGTAGCGCGAGGCGCCTGCGCAAACAGCCAACCTCGTTGCGTCGGCGGCTTCCGCGAAGCCCCGCGTTGGACGTGTCGCCGCCCGCCGGAGAAGCCGTTGGCGCGGGGCCACCAAATCGCCGTGGCACGCCCGTTCGGCCCGGCTCCGTTGGCGCGGCGCCACCACATCCCCAGGTTTCGGCCATCTCGACCTGGGATCGCTGGCGCGGCGCCACCATTGCCCGCACCTGCTGGCGAGACGCCAACACCACGGGGCACTTCGGCGGCAGCGAGCGCGGATTTGGTGGTCTCCGGCCAACGGCCGGTCGGGATCAGCGCGCCCAGCGCCCTCTCGCGAGCGGTGTGCGGCGCAAACGGGCATGAGCACCAAGCTCGTCCATTCCACGGCTCGTGCCGGGACCGCCACCTGGTCCAGGATCCCGTGGCGGTCCTGCGCCGCGCTGCTCAGCGCGAACGATCGAGGATTGGCTGGGTTCGCAGTCCCTGATGGTGCATTCGAGTGCTTGGGCACGGCAACGCCAGCCGAAGGCGAGTGAGCCGCCCGTCCGGAGTCGCAGGGCACCGCGCCGCTGCCGCTGACCACTCGCATCGCCGGTAGACTCCGCACGCCGTGCAGATTCCCCAGAACCGCCTGCGCAACTTCTCGATCGTCGCCCATATCGACCACGGGAAGACCACGCTGTCCGACCGCCTGCTCGAGCTGACGCACACCATCGAGGCGCGCCAGATGACGAGCCAGGTCCTCGACTCGATGGACCTCGAGAAGGAGAAGGGGATCACGATCAAGGCGCGCG
>JAJXZV010000430.1 GCA_021779875.1 Pseudomonadota bacterium | reverse complement strand
CGCAGGATCTGCGGCAAATCGACTAGGGCGGTCTCGATCACCCGGTCATCGTACGAAAAAAAAAGAGCGGGCACGAGGCCCGCTCTCTTCGCGACCGCGACGGTTTCGGGGCCGGACGCCGCAGGGCGTCCGGCCCCGAAGAACGTCACATGTCCATGCCGCCCATGCCGCCCATGCCGCCACCCGGGGCGCCGTGCGCATGCTCTTCCTCCTTGGGGGCCTCGGCGATCATGACTTCCGTCGTGAGCAGCAGGCCCGACACCGAGGCCGCGTTCTGCAGAGCCAGACGCGTCACCTTGGTCGGATCCAGGATGCCCATTTCGATCATGTCGCCGTACTCGCCGGTGGCCGCGTTGTAGCCGAAGGTGCCCTTGCCCTCGCGGACCCGGTTCAGCACCACCGCGGCGTCCTCGCCCGCGTTGCTCACGATCTGGCGCAGCGGCTCCTCGATGGAGCGGGCCAGGATCTTGACGCCGTGGGTCTGATCCTCGTTGGCGCCCGTCAGCTTCTCGATGGCCTTCAACGCGCGCACCAGCGCCACGCCGCCGCCCGGGACCACGCCCTCTTCCACGGCCGCACGGGTCGCGTGCAAGGCGTCCTCGACGCGCGCCTTCTTCTCCTTCATCTCGATCTCGGTCGCGGCACCGACCTTGATCACGGCGACGCCGCCGGAGAGCTTGGCGACGCGCTCCTGCAGCTTCTCCTTGTCGTAGTCGGAGGTCGCTTCCTCGATCTGCTGGCGGATGCTCTCGACGCGGGCCTTGATGTCGGTCGCCTTGCCGGCGCCGTCGATGATCGTGGTGTTCTCCTTCTCGACCACCACCTTCTTGGCCTCGCCGAGGTCGTTCAGCGTCGCCTTCTCGAGCGACAGGCCGACCTCGTCGGAGATCACCGTGCCGCCGGTGAGCACGGCGATGTCCTGAAGCATCGCCTTGCGGCGGTCACCGAAGCCCGGAGCCTTGACGGCGGCCACCTTGACGATGCCGCGGATCGTGTTCACGACCAGCGTGGCGAGCGCCTCGCCCTCGACGTCCTCGGCGATGATGAGCAGCTGACGGCCGCCCTTCGCGATCCCCTCGAGCAGGGGCAGCAGCTCGCGGATGTTGGAGACCTTCTTGTCGACCAGCAGGATCAGCGGCTTGTCGAGCTCGGCGCTCTGGCTCTGCTGATTGTTGATGAAATACGGCGAGAGATAGCCGCGGTCGAACTGCATGCCCTCGACCACTTCGAGCTCGTTCTCGAGGCCCGAGCCCTCCTCGACCGTGATCACGCCTTCCTTGCCGACCTTCGCCATGGCGTCGGCGATGGTCTTGCCGATGCTCTCGTCGGAGTTGGCGGAAATCGTGCCGACCTGCGCGATCGCCTTCGGATCCTTGCAGGGCTTGGACAGCTTCTTGAGCTCCTCGGTGGCGGCGGCGACCGCATGGTCGATGCCGCGCTTCAGGTCCATCGGGTTGATCCCGGCGGCCACGGCCTTCAGGCCCTCGCGGATGATGGCCTGGGCGAGCACGGTGGCGGTGGTGGTGCCGTCGCCGGCCTCGTCGGAGACGTTGGAGGCGACTTCCTTCACCATCTGCGCGCCCATGTTCTCGAACTTGTCCTTCAGCTCGATCTCCTTCGCGACCGACACGCCGTCCTTGGTGACGGTGGGGGCGCCGAAGCTCTTGTCGAGCACGGCATTGCGGCCCTTGGGGCCGAGCGTGACCTTGACGGCATTCGCCAGGATGTTCACGCCCTTGAACATGCGTTGCCGGGCGTCGTCGCTGAAGCGTACGTCTTTAGCTGCCATATCTTGTATTCCTCTGAAATTGAATTGGGTCAGTGATGAATGTCGAGCGCGTCGCCGTTCGGCTTACTTGCTCTCGACCACGGCCATGACGTCTTCTTCACGCATGACCACGAGTTCCTCGCCATCCATCTTCACCTCGGTGCCGCTGTACTTGCCGAACAGCACCTTGTCGCCGACCTTGAGGTCGAGCGCGCGAATCTCGCCGTTCTCCAGAATCTTGCCCTTGCCGACGGCAACCACTCGCCCGAATACCGGCTTCTCGGTCGCGGTGTCGGGGATCACGATGCCGCCCGGCGATTTGCGCTCTTCTTCTTCTCGTTTCACGATGACGCGGTCATGAAGGGGACGGATCTTCATAGGCTTTGGACTCCTGATGCTTGAGAGTTTGAGTTGAAAACGGAGCCGCGATCTTGTTAGCACTCTCCGCTCACGGCTGCTAATAATAGCGACTGATTCGCCGTTTTCAAGGGGCGCGCTGCCCCGGAGCGCCCGGTCGCGCCTTCGGGACAGGTGCTCGGCGGCGGAACCTGGGGTAGAGTGCGCGCCATGAGTGGAGAAAAGGTGACTTTCGGTAAATCGGCGCTGATCTATCGGCTATCGGCGTTGATCTGCTTGATTTGTCTCGCCTTGCCCGCGATCGGCAAGCCGTGGTGGATGCGCGGCGCCGCCGGCGGCGACACGGATTTTCTGCCGCCCGACGTGGCCTTCCGGGTCGGCGCGCGCTTGGACGGGCAGGTCATCCGGATCCGCTGGCGCATCGCCGACGGCTACTACCTCTACCGCCGCAGGATCGACGTGCAGGCCGAGAGCCCCGACCTCGCGGTGTCCGCGCCGAAACTGCCGCCCGGCATCCAGAAGTTCGACCCGAATCTGGGGCCGCAGGAGGTCTACGAGCAGGGGGTCGAGGCCACGGTGGCCTTCAGCCGATTCGACGCCGGCGCCCATCCCCTGCGGATCAAGGTCACCTATCAGGGCTGCGCCGAGGCCGGCCTCTGCTACCTGCCCATCACCAAGGTGCTGGAGCCGCGCGCCGTCCCGACCGACGCGATCGGCGGCGGACCGGGCGCCGTCACGCCCTGGCAGGCCATCGCCATCGGCGGCGGCGCCCTGGCCTTCCTGCTGGCCGGGTGGGCGCGGCGCAAGGACCGTCGGCTCGACACTCCGGGCCCGTGATGAGCGGCGATTCCGTGCCGAACGGCCGACTGCGCGTCGCCGCCGCCTGCGTGCTGGCGCTGTTCGGCGCCTGGTTGGGCGCACGCGTCTACCTGGCCCACCGGGCGGGCGAGGGCGGGGTGCGGGTGCCCGTGGGCGAGGCCAGCCCGCCGACGGCGAGCGACCTGCGCGACGGACCCGATCCGGCGCAGCCCCCGGCGATCGCGATTCCCGAGGTCTTGCCGGCCTTCGCGCTGCACGACCTGGCCGGCGCCGCGACCCCGATCGACACCTGGCGCGGCCACCCGCTGGTGCTCAATTTCTGGGCCACCTGGTGCGCCCCCTGTCGCCGGGAAATCCCCCTGCTCGAGCGGGTCGGCCGCGAATGGGCCGGGCGGGGCGTCACGGTGGTCGGGATCGCCGTCGACCACGCGGACTCGGTGGCCGATTTCGCCCGAAAGCTCGGCATCGGCTACCCGCTGCTGGTGGGCGAGCAGGACGCCCTGGACGTCGCCGCGGCTCTCGGCGTCACCAGCCCCGCGTTCCCCTTCACCGTGTTCACCGACCGGCGCGCCCGGGTGGTGGCGCTGTACCTGGGCGAACTGCACGCCCCGCAAGTCGATCTCATCCTCGGCGAAGTGGCCCGCCTCGACGCCGGCCAGGACAGCCTCGCGGCGGCACGCCGGCGCATCGAAGCCGGCCTGAAAGCGCTGGCGCCGGCGCCGCCGGGATAGTCGCCCGCAGCGACGTTCGCAGCCGAAGCTTGCCAATTCAGGGCTCTTTCCGGTTATTATCGCGGCACTTTCAAATCAAGGCGACCGTCCGCCCAGCCCGATGGCCCGTATACTTCTCCTCAATGGACCGAACTTGAACCTGCTCGGTACGCGCGAGCCGGCGTTGTACGGCGCGGCCACGTTGCCCGAGATCGAGGCCGGATTGCGGCGCCAGGCGGAGGCGTTCGGGCACGAGCTGTGGGCGGCGCAGAGCAACGCCGAGCACGAGCTGGTCGAGAAGGTGCAGTCCGCCGCACGCGACGGGGTCGCCTTCGTGCTCATCAACCCGGGCGCCTACACGCACACCAGCATCGCCCTGCGGGATGCATTCCTGGCGGTGAACGTGCCGTTCATCGAGGTCCACCTGAGCAACGTGTTCGCGCGCGAGGAGTTTCGGCATCGTTCCTACCTGTCCGGCATCGCCGCCGGCTGCATCGTCGGCCTGGGGCCGATCGGCTACGAGCTGGCGCTGCGCGCCGCGTGCTCGCGCCTGGCCGTTCATTGAACTCATCGAAGATTTCGCAGGGGAGACGCGGATGGACATTCGCAAGATAAAGAAGCTCATCGAGCTCCTGGAAGAGTCGGGAATCGCGGAACTCGAGATTTCCGAGGGCGAGGAGTCGGTGCGGATCAGCCGCCAGCCGCGCATGACGATGTCGCAGCCCATGGCCATGCCCGCCCCGATCATGCAGCTCCCGGCGGCCGCGCCGATGCTCGCGCCCGCCGCCCCCCCCGCCGTGGCGGGCGAGGCGAAGCCGCGCGCCGACGAGGGCACGGTCACGGCGCCCATGGTGGGCACGTACTACTCCGCGTCCTCGCCGGGCGCCAAGCCCTTCGTGGAGGTCGGCACCGAGGTGAAGGTCGGTCAGATCCTCTGCATCATCGAGGCGATGAAGATGATGAACCAGATCGAATCCGACAAGGCCGGCCGGGTCAGCGCGATCCTCGCGAAGAACGGCGACCCGGTCGAGTTCGGCCAGCCGCTGTTCGTCATCGAATAACGCGCAATGATCGAAAAAGTCGTCATCGCCAACCGCGGAGAGATCGCGCTGCGCGTGTTGCGGGCGTGCCGCGAGCTCGGCATCAAGACCGTCGCCGTCCACTCCACCGTGGACTACAACACCAAGCACGTGCTGCTCGCGGACGAGACGGTGTGCATAGGACCGCCGCAGTCGGCGCTCTCCTACCT
>JAJXZV010000174.1 GCA_021779875.1 Pseudomonadota bacterium | reverse complement strand
GCCGGTTCCACGGCGAGGTGCGGGTGGACGGCGACTCGATGGTCGTCGACGGCGACCGCATCCGCGTGGTCGCACAGCGCGACCCCGCGAAACTCCCGTGGGGCGAACTCGGCGTCGACTTCGTGCTGGAATGCACCGGGCTGTTCGCCAGCAAGGCCAAGGCCTCGGCGCATCTCGCCGCGGGCGCCAAGAAGGTGGTGATCTCGGCCCCCGGCGGCGAGGACGTCGACGCCACCATCGTGTACGGCGTCAATCACCAGGTGCTGAAGGCCTCGCACACCGTGATCTCGAACGCCTCCTGCACCACCAACTGCCTCGCGCCGCTCGCGCAGGTGCTGCACGCCGAAATCGGCATCCTCGCCGGCGTCATGAACACCGTGCACTCCTACACCAACGACCAGGTGCTGACCGACGTCTACCACTCCGATCTGCGCCGGGCGCGCTCGGCCACCATGTCCATGATCCCCACCAAGACGGGCGCCGCGGCCGCGGTGGGGCTGGTGCTGCCGGAGCTGAAGGGCAAGTTCGACGGTTTCGCGATCCGCGTGCCGACCATCAACGTCTCGATGGTCGATCTGAGCTTCACGGCGGCGCGCAAGACCTCGGTCGAGGAGATCAATGCGGTGGTCCGGGCCGCGGCCGACGGCCCCCTCAAGGGCGTGCTCGCGTACAACGATCAGCCGCTGGTGTCGATCGACTTCAACCACGATCCGGCGTCCTCGACCTACGATGCGACGCTCACCAAGGTGATCTCGGGCACCCTGGTGAAGGTGTGCTCCTGGTACGACAACGAGTGGGGCTTCTCGAACCGGATGCTGGACACGACCCTGGCCTGGTCCAAGGCCCGGTAGAGGGCCCGCCGATGTTCCCGCGATAGTCCAAGAATCACGACGTCGCCGCGCCTGTGGCTGGCAGGCGCGGTGGCCACGGAGACGAAGGCATGAAGATCAACAAGATGGCGGGCCAGGATCTGCGCGGTAAGCGAGTGTTGATTCGCGAGGACCTGAACGTGCCGATCAAGGACGGCGTGGTCACGAGCGACGCGCGCATACGCGCCGCCCTGCCGACCATCAACGCCGCCCTGGCCGCGAAGGCGCGCGTGCTGGTGATGTCGCACCTCGGCCGTCCCGAGGAGGGCCGTTACACCGAGGAATTCTCGCTCGCGCCGGTCGCGAAGCGGATCGCGCAGCTGCTCGGCGTGCCGGTTCCCCTCAAGAAGGACTGGCTCGGCGGCGTGGACGTGGCGCCGGGCGAGGTGGTGCTGCTCGAGAACGTGCGCTTCAACGCGGGCGAGAAGAGGGACGACGACGACCTGGCGCGCCGGATGGCCGCTTTGTGCGACGTCTACGTGATGGACGCGTTCGGCACGGCGCACCGGGCCGAGGCGAGCACCCACGGGGTCGCGAAATTCGCGCCCGTGGCGTGCGCGGGTCCGCTGCTCGTGAGCGAGCTGACCGCGCTCGAGACGGCGCTCCTGAAGCCCGCCCGGCCGCTGCTCGCCATCGTGGCGGGCTCGAAGGTCTCGACGAAGCTCACCGTGCTCGAGGCGCTTCTCGACAAGGTCGACCGGCTGATCGTCGGCGGCGGCATCACCAACACCTTCCTCGCCGCGCAGGGCGTGAACGTCGGCAAGTCGCTGTACGAGCCGCAGATGCTCGACACCGCCAGGCGGCTCCTCGAGCACGCGAAGCGGCGCGGAATCGCCATTCCCATGCCGACCGACGTGGTCGTGGCCACCGAGTTCTCCGCGAGCGCCGAGGCCGACGTGAAGCCGGTCGGCACCATCGCGGCGAACGAGATGATCCTCGACATCGGACCGGATTCGGCCGAGCAGATGGGCGCGTTGATCGAGTCGGCCGGCACCGTGCTGTGGAACGGACCGGTCGGTGTCTTCGAGTTCGAACAGTTCGGCGAGGGAACGCGCGCCATCGCGCAGGCCATCGCGCGCAGCAAGGCCTTCTCCCTCGCGGGCGGCGGCGACACGCTCGCGGCCATCGAGAAGTTCGGGATCGAGGACAGCATTTCCTACATCTCCACCGGCGGGGGCGCCTTCCTCGAGTTCGTGGAAGGCAAGAAGCTGCCCGCGGTCGACATCCTGGAGAGGCGCGCCGCGTGAGGCGAGGGCCGGCCCCCGCAATGAGCGGCAGGTGTGACGCAGGGGCGGGAAACCTTAATGTTCCCGTGGCATATTGGCCGCCAACACTGCGTTATGTAACCGGAAGCAAGCCTTGCATGACGGGTCGCCGGAACTTGGCCTGGTATTGACGGGCGGCGGAGCGCGGGCCGCCTACCAGGTGGGTGTCTTGAAGGGCATCGCCGAGTTGCTGCGGCGGGGCGGCGGCTGCCCCTTCCCGGTGATCACCGGCACCTCCGCCGGCGCGGTCAGCGCCATCGCGCTCGCCGCCGACCCCGCGCACTTCCGCCGGGCGGTCTACGCCATCGAGCGGGTCTGGCGGGATTTTCGCGTGCACCACGTGTTCAAGGCGGATGCGGTGACGATGGTGGGTTCGGGCCTGCGCTGGCTGCTGGCTCTGGCCACCGGGGGCTGGCTGATGCACCCGCCGAAGGCGCTGTTCGACAATTCGCCGCTCTGGACCCTGCTGCGCGGCAAGTTGAATTTCGACGGAATTCCGCGCGGCCTGTACAAGCGCCACCTGCACGCCATCGGCGTGAGCGCGACCAGCTACTCGAGCGCCGACTCGGTGACCTTCTTCGCCGGCCAGGGGGCCATCGAGCCGTGGAGCCTCGCGTTCCGCTGCGGCGTCCGCGCGCACCTGACGCTCGATCACCTGATGGCGAGCCTTTCCATGCCATTCCTGTTCCGGCCGATCGCGCTGCAGGGCCAATATTTCGGCGACGGCGCCATGCGGCAGACGTCGCCGCTCGGTCCGGCGGTGCACCTGGGCGCCAACCGGCTGCTGATCATCGGGGTCGGCGATCCGGACATGCCGGGCATCGGCATGCGCGACCCGCGGCTCGAACCCACCTTCGGCCAGATGTTCGGCTTCATGCTCGACTCGCTGTTCATGGATCAGCTGCGTGCCGACCTCGAGCGGATCACGCGCGCCAATCAGACGCCCGGTGCCCGGCGGATCGACTGGATGATCATCACGCCGTCCCGGGACCTCGGCGAGATCGCGCGTCGTCATCGGCGCGAGCTGCCGCGCGGACTGCGCGCACTGCTGCGCACCATGGGCGCCAACAACAGCGCCGGAACGCAGTTGTTGAGCTACCTGCTGTTCGAACGCGGCTACACGCGCGAACTGATCGCCCTCGGGCAGAGCGACGCGCTGGCGCGGGCCGAGGAGCTGCGCGGATTCATCGGCGGGGATTGC
Source organism: Pseudomonadota bacterium (assembly GCA_021779875.1). Lineage (GTDB taxonomy): Bacteria > Pseudomonadota > Gammaproteobacteria > Steroidobacterales > Steroidobacteraceae > Bog-1198. The sequence goes on along the minus strand of JAJXZV010000174.1, from coordinate 1,571 downwards.
GCGGACCGGCAGCGGGTCGACGGCGCCGCCTAGCGCCGCGGCGCGCGGGCCTCGCCGTCAGGGCTTGCGCAAGGATTCGTGGCGGGTCAGCACCTGGGAGTGGCCCTGCCGGAAGTGGGCGGCCAGTTCCTCGGCGACGTACACCGAGCGGTGCTGTCCGCCGGTGCAGCCGATGGCGATGGTCAGATAACTGCGGTTCGCCTGGGCGAAATCCGCGATGCGCGCGTTCAGGAATCCGATGATGCCGTCGATCATGGTGCGCACGGCGGCGTGCCCGGTCAGGAACTGGATCACCGCCGGGTCCAGGCCGGTCAGCGGGCGCAGCGCATGCTCCCAGTACGGGTTCGGGAGGCTGCGCACGTCGAAGACGAAGTCCGCGTCCCCCGGTATGCCGTGCTTGTACCCGAAGGACTCGAACAAGAGGGCCAGCCGGCCCTCGCGCCGGCGGTCGATGCGCTCGCGGATCCGCTCGCGCAGGCCGTGTACGCCCATGCTCGACGTGTCCAGCACCCAGTCCGCAGCCACGGCCATGGGTTCGAGCAGCCGGCGCTCCGCGGCGATGGCCTCGCGCAGGCTCACGTTGCCCTCGACCAGGGGGTGCTTGCGGCGGGTCTCGGCGTAGCGCTTGACCAGCACCTCGTCGCTGGCGTGCAGGTACAAGACCTCGCAACGGATGCCGCTGCGGCGCAGCTCGCCGACCAGCACCGGAACCGTCTCGATCTCCTTCGGCCGGTTGCGCGCATCGAGCCCCACCGCGGTGCGGGGGTAGATCTCGTCGGTGCCGCGCACCGTGTGCGCGACCAACGGCTTCAGGAGCGCCGCCGGGATGTTGTCCACGCAGTAGAAGTCGATGTCCTCGAGCAGGTGCAGCGCCACCGTCTTGCCCGAGCCCGACAGCCCGCTCACGATGATCAGGTGCATGGCCGGTCCTCGCGCTCCCCGGCCTTCAAGACGCCGGCGTCACGAGGAGGAGCGGGCCTTGATGACCTCGTCCGCATGGTGGTCGGAGACCTTTTCCTTGTGCTTCTTCACGCAGCGGTCGAGCTTGTCGGCCAGGGCGTCGATCGCCGCGTACATGTTCTCGTCGGTCGCATCGGCGTAGATTTTATTGCCGCGCAACATGACGGTCGCCTCGGCCTTGTGGCGCAGCTTCTCCACGGTCAGTACGCAGTGCACGTCGAGCACCTGTTCGAAATGCCGCGAGATCTTCTCGAATCGCTTGGTGACGTAGCCGCGCATGGCCGGGGTGATTTCCACGTGATGACCGCTGAGATCGAGCTGCATGAGGCTACTCCTTCAAGTCGACGAGTGAGGCTACGATGCGCGGGCGGCGGCGCGCTTCCGTTCATTAGACGGAGCGATCTGCATGCCCTCGCGATACTTGGCAACGGTGCGTCGAGCCACCGGTATGCCGCCTTGTGAAAGGATCTCCGCGAGCTTGGCGTCGCTCAGCGGGTTCTCGGGGTTCTCCTGGGAGATCAGCTTCTTGATCTTGGCGCGAATGGCGATGGAGGACATCTCGGTGCCGTCCGCCGCCGCCACGTGTCTCGAGAAGAAGTACCGAAATTCGA
>JAJXZV010000281.1 GCA_021779875.1 Pseudomonadota bacterium | reverse complement strand
AGATCGGCGGCACGACCGACGTCGCCGAGTACCGACAGTTCGCGTCGCGTCGCCGCACCCAGGTGATCGACGGCGAAACCATGACCGGCTGGTTCACCGAGGATTTCACCCTCGCGGAGATCAGGACCCTGCGCGCCCGCGAGCGCCTGCCCGAACTGCGCCGCGCCAACACGGGCTTCGACGGGCAGTTCACCGTGCCGACCTTCGAGGAGATCATGCAGCTCGCCGCGCAGGCGCGGGTCGGCGTCTATCCCGAGACCAAGCATCCGGCGCACTTCGCGCGGCTCGGCCTCGCGCAGGAGCGTCCGGTGCTCGACACCCTGGAGCGCTTCGGCTACGGCGCTCCCGGCTCCCCGGTGTTCATCCAGTCCTTCGATCCGAACAATCTGCGCGAGCTGCGCGCCATGACCCGGCTGCCGCTGGTGCAGCTGCTGGAGCACGACCCGGGCGATCCCGCGGGCATCGCCCGCTACGCCGATGCGATCGGCATCGCCAAGCCGCTCGCCACGGAGGATGCGGTGCGGGCCGCGCACCGGGCGGGTCTCGCCGTGCACGTGTGGACGTTTCGCGCGGAGAACGAGTTCCTGCCCGAGGAGTTCAGGCGCGGCGCGGAGCCCGCCGGCCACGGGGATCTGGAAGCGGAGATCCGCCGCTATCTGGCCCGGGGCATCGACGGATTCTTCGTCGATTTTCCCGCGGCGGGGGTCCGCGCGCGCGACGGCGCCGCCGCGGCTCGCACGGGCTGACCGCGGGCGCCGATCCGCTACATCTCGGGCGTCCAGCTCATGCACCAGCCCGCGGCGGCGACCAGCTTGCCCGGGAACACCGCGCAGGGCCGATAGGCCTCGCCGGCCTTGCCCTGGAGCTGCATGCAGTTCGCGCAGCTCGCGCCCGGCGAGAAGCTCGAATACTTCTTCGTGTCCACCGTGGCCGCGTCCTCGACGTATCCCAGGGCGGCCGCGGCGGGATCGTGCACGTCGAGCCGGGGCAGGTCCGCGGCCCGTCCCCGGCGCGGCGCGATCGTGGCGGCGAGAACGGCTGCCGCGCCCATGCCCGCATGGCGCAGCAGGCTTCGTCGAGAGATCGGGTTCTTCATGGTGGATACCGTGGTTTGAAGGGGTTCGGGCCGTCTTGGGGAGCACCGATTCTGCGCAAAATCGCGCCGCGAGTCACGGCCGCGGATACGCCCGCCGATTTGCTATCCTAGCGCGTCACATCCCCGTCGACCCCATGAGCCGTCGCCCCCAATGAAATCCCTGGTCCATCTGGCGCAGATCGTCTTCGCGGCGGCGCTGGTGTTCACCTTCTACAGCGCGGTCATCCCGCCGAGCCATGCCCTGCAGCTCGTGCCCTGGGACAAGGCCGAGCACTTCATCGCCTTCTACGCCCTCACGGGCCTCGCCGCCGCCGCGTTCCCGCGCCGCAATCTGCTGTGGATCGCCGTGGGGTTGTCGGCCTTCGGCGCCGCGATCGAGGTCGTGCAGGGACTGCCCATGGTGCGGCGTGATCGCGACTTCTGGGACTGGGTGGCCGACACGCTCGCCATCGGTGCGGCGCTCGCCCCGATGCTGCTGGTGTGGTGGCGGCGCACGGCGCCGCGTTAGTAGAACATCGACACGTAGAGCTGGTAGATATTGGCGCCGTAGCTGTAGAGGGGTTCCGCCCCCGGCAGGTACGTGGGCGGCCGGTAGTCCTTGATGTCGCGGAAATCCTTGTACTTGAACTCGATGTGGCTGTAATCGGCCGTCACGGTGCCGCGCTTGAACACCTTCCAGCCGTCCGGAAGGAACGCGTAGGTCGCCTTCACGCCGATGGTGTCGTTGGTCGACGCGGCCAGGTTCCGGTCGCGTCCCATGAAGTTCTGGGCGTTCGCGAACGGGAACAGGTCGCTGTAGAAGGACGCCTGGTTCTGGTCGTAGTAGCGAAAACGCCCTTCGAGGATCCAGAGGTTCGAGATCGGCTGCGCGTAGTCGAGCTCCATCGTGTTGGCGCGTATGCCCCAGGTGTCGCTGTAATAGCGATATGAGGCCGTGGCGGCCGCGCGGAACGGCAGGTAGTACTTCACCCGGCCTTCGAGCGCCGTGCTGGTATGGGTGTTCGGGTAGATCTGCGAGGCCAGCGAGTAGCCCAGGGCGCTGGTCGGGTCGAGGTAGCGGATCGAGCGATAGGGATTGGCGAGGTAGCCCTGGTCGGTGATCACCTCGAGGGTCGCGCCCGCGATCAGATTCTTGGTGAGGATCTGCGAGATACCCGCCTCGTAGCTGCGGCTGGTCGCGTGGCCGAGCCAGGAGACGACCGGCCGGAAGGCGGTCCCGTTGTTCTCGCCGACCTTGTCGCGGGTGTCGGTGAATCCCAGGGTGACCGTGGTCAGGTCGCCGAACATGTCCTGGCTCAGCGAGAAATGCGTGGTGTTGGAGATGTAGTCGCGCTCGGTGCTGTTCGTGTACGAGACGTTGTACAGGGTCTTGTCGTGGATGTACTCGACGGACAGGGTCTTCTGCTTGCGCTCGTCCCTGATGACGCTGGCATTGGACAGCACGTCCACGGACGCGCCGCTCACCTTGTCGACGAAGTAATTGGCCTCGACGGCGAACTGCTCGGAGAACTTCTTGCGCACCAGGACCGATTCCCCGGTGATGTCCATGCCGCCGCCCTTGTAGTCGCTGTAGAACATGTCGGCGCGGTCGTCGGGCAGCACGGCCGCGGCGGCGATGCCGGCCAGCATCAGCGCGACGGTGGCGAAGCGGCGCGCCAGGCGGCGGGGCGGCGTTGGGCGGGATCGGACCATCAGTTGCAGCCGCAGCCGCCGCCCGCGGTGCCGGTGGCTCCCCGGGCGCCCTCGCGCGAGTCGTAGACGTGATCGAGGTAGGCGCCGGAGATCGCGTCACGCTGCCAGGACATGATCGGATCGGCCAGCCGGTCGCGCTCGTAGGGCTTGACCCAGGGCTGAATGCCGCAGGCGCCGAGCAGTGGGGCCGCGGCGAGAATCGACAGCAGGAGGCGTTTGCGCATGGCTTACTCGCGAATCAGTTGACGGATCCGGTCCTGATACTCGTTCTCGTCGCCGGGGCGGTAGCCGCGATGCACGAAGCGGATGTTGCCCTTGCGATCGATGATGATCGAGCTCGGCATCTCGTCGACGTGGTAGGACTTGCTCACCTTGTTCGCGGGGTCGAGCAGCACCGGAAAGCTCACGGGCTTGCGCGCCAGCAGTTCCTTCACCGGCGGAGCATCCTTGTCGATGTTCACCCCGATCAGGGTGAAGCCGGCGGGCTTGTACTTCCTGTACATCTGGTCGAGCAGCGGCATCTCCTGCTGGCAGGGCCCGCACCAGGTCGCCCAGAAGTTGATCATCACCACCTGGCCCTTGAACTCGCTCAACGCCTCCTGCCGGCCGTCGAGGGTCGCGAGCGTGAAGGCGGGCGCCGGGCCGCCGGTGTCGCCCGCCGCGAAGGCGGCGCCGGCGACCAGCACGGCGGCGACCGCGCCGCGCTTGATGATGTTGGCCATGATGTCTCGCATGATCGTCTCCAGGGTCAAAAATAGGTGGTCAGGCTGAGCACGGCCTCGAAGTTATCCACGTTCTTGGTCCGACCGGTCACGTTGGTCTCGAAGATGTGATCCCGGACGTCCAAGTGCAGCGCGAGCCAGTCGGTGATCAGCAGGCGTTCGCCCACTCCGAGGTTCAGCGCGAAATGGTCCTGCGTGGCGAATTTCACGTCTCCCATGCCGACGGTCACGTACAGGGCCGAATTGAATGCGCGCCCCCTGCCGAGGAAGATCTCCCCGGGCAGCACGTTGTAGCCCATGTCCAGGTCGTAGTACGTGAAGTTGCGCCCGGATTCGCTCACCACCGTGATGTTCGGGAAGACGTCCTCGAGGCTCGTGGTGCCTGCCTTGGAGCGCGCCGCGTAGGCCTCGAGGAAGATGTCCTCGGACACGTGATAGGCGGCGCGCACGCCGTAGAGCGGGTTGGTGCCGAAGTCCTGGATGCTCAGCGCGCCGAAGTAGGCGCCCACCTCGACGTCCTTGGCCTTGATCCTGGGCGTCTTGACCTCGCGGCGCTTGACCTGCGGTTCGATGATCGAGGGATCGCCGGCCGGCTCCTCCGCGACGATTTGGCCGGGAGGCTGCTCGCCGCGATGGAACCAGCCGCAGCCGGTCAACAGCGCCGCGGCTAGAAGAACACCGCCAAGTCGAGTTTCCATTCTTCCGGTACCTCGTTCTGATTCTGGTTGGTGAACACGACGTACTTGCGCCAGTCGGCGCGCCACATGAAGCGCCGTGTGATGAAGCCGCGCAATCCCGCGGAGACGTAGGCCATCTGATTGCGCGTCTGCAGGGGTTGCGGCGGCACCTTGTTCTCGACGTACTGGTAGGCCGTGCCGAGGCCGGCGGTCGGCGAGATCCATTTCCACTCCGGAATGAAGGTGTGGCGCAGCCCGAGCGAGGCGATGTAACGGTTGTCGATCGTTCCGAGGGCTTGCTGCAGGTCGAATTCGGCGTCCAGGCTGTCCGTGATCCCGTAATCGACGTAGCCGTTGATCAGGTTCTGGTGGTTGAACACCCCGTAGCCGGCGCCGAGCTCCCAGCGGTGGGTCGCGAAATCCGGATAGGCCGGGATCGGGGCCGGATCGCCGTCGGGCAGCTTGGTGAGCGCGAGCTCGGAGCGTCGTGCCCAGCCTTCCTGCCCGCGCGGCGCGCGCACCTTGAACCAGTCGGTGCGGCTGTACAGCACGGTCACGGTCTCGTCGCGCCCCACCACGTACACGACGGGGAAGCCGCGCCCGGGCCCGCTGTGCAGCTCGAGATACGGCTCCGAAACGATCACCTGGAGCAGCGGCTCCTTCGCGCGGCCTGCGAGCGGATAGAGCACCTGCAACAGCAGCGCGAGGAGCGGTAGCAGACGCCGCATCTAATCAGTTCGCCAT
>JAJXZV010000301.1 GCA_021779875.1 Pseudomonadota bacterium | reverse complement strand
GGCCGCACTCCTCCTCCCAGATGTCGAAGGTGTCGCCGTCCGCGTGCGCGAGCAGATATGCGAGATCGTCGCGCAGCAGCCGCTCGGCGCCGGCCGGTGCTTCGCCGGGCGAGAGCCCGGACAGCCAGCGCAGCACGGCGAGCGCCCGCAGGGCCGCGCCGTCGTGCTGCGGCCGCGGCCAGCGCGAGATATCTAGGGTGCCGTCGGGGTTCACGCGGGTCTCGCCGATCACGGCCTCGCCGTGCACCCGCTCGAGCTCGGTGTCGGGGCGCAGGTACTGCTCGAACTCCGGGCGCACCCGCGCGCGCCACCCGGGTGCGGCCACGAGCGCGCGGCCGTCGAGCGGCGCGAGGGCGAGGCTGAACTCGACGAAGTCGGCGAACCGCTGCCGCAAGTGCGCGCGCGGCAGGACGTCGCCCGTCCAATTCAGGGCGTCCATCACCAGCGCCGAATCGCGATACCAGTGGAAGAAATAATCGGGGTCCGGATCGTACGAGGCGAGCACGGGCGAGGCCACCACCGCGCCGCGGCGCGCGCCGACGCATTGGCCGAACCCGGCGCGCGATTTGACCAGCGAGGTCGGCGAGACGCTCTCGAGCAGGGCGAGCACCGAGTGGCGATACTGCCGCTCGATCCAGGCCTCGAGCGGGGTCATGGCGGCGGATCGACGAGCTGCGGGCTCGAAAACCCCAGGCGGCGCAGCCCCGCGCGCACCTCCGGCACGCTCATGAACAGGCGCCAGAGCAGTCCGGTGCGATGATTCTCGATCATGGCGATGATCGGTCCCTGATCGATCGCGAGGTAGGTCTCGGCGTACCAGTCGAGCTCCACGTTGAACGCGTCGGCGAAGCCGTAGCGCCCCCACAGGCGCCGGCCGTGCGCGCGGAGGAAGTGGCGCAGGGCGCGCATCGCCTCCGCCGGCGCGTAGGGAAAGCTCGACAGGGCCGCGGTCGGCGAGACCGTGCCGTTGTCCTCGGCCGGCGCGTGCGTGCGGTAACCGGCCTCGGGGTCGTCGCTCGAGGTCAGGCCCCAGCAATCCGCTCCGTAACCCGCGAAGTCCCCGGGGTTCTCGCGCGCGTGCGCGAGCTGGATGCGCACGTGATTCAGGTTCTGCTCCCAGTAGTCCGCATGCCGGTCGCGCAGACCGCGCGGATCCAGGCCGCAGAACGAGTAGTGCGCGAAGAACAGCGGGCCGCCGTAGGGCGGGCCCAAGGGCAGCGGCACGCCGTAGTAGGAGCGGCCATTGCGAAATCCCGGGCCCGAGGCGAAGCCTTCGTGATACACCGCGGCGTCCACGGCATAGCGCGGCGCGCCGGCGGCGAGCACGTACGCGATGAGGCACTCGTTCCAGCCGCGGATCGGATGGTTCATCGACCAGCCGTTGTTCGGGCTCCAATGCCAGTACAGCGAACGGCCGCCCTCGCGCGTGTACCAGGACCACTCGACCTCGGACCACAATTGCTCGATGCGGCCGCGGACCCCGGGCTCGGGGCCCGCGTCCCGGTCGAAATAGGCGCGCGCGCACAGCAGTCCCATCATCAGCAGGGCGGTCTCCATGAGATCGCCGCCGTCGTCCTTGCGCGTGAGCGGGATGCACGCGCCGGTGCGCGCATTCATGAAGTGCGGGTACGCGCCGTGATAGCAGGTGGTGCGGCCGAGGAAGTCGAGCATCCGGCCGAGGCGCTCGAGCGCCTGCGCGCGGGTCACCCAGCCGCGCTCCACGGCCACGATCAGCGCCATGACGCCGAAGCCCGTCCCGCCGGTGGCGACCAGATCGTCGATCCGGCGGACGCGCGCGTTGCGCCGATCGGGCGCCATCGCGGTCTTCGGGTGCGCACCCTCCCAGAAGAAGCGGAAGGTCTGCCGCTGCACGGCCTCGAGCAGCGCGTCGTCGGCGAGTTCGAGGAGCGAGGCGGCGGAGGGGCGCGTCACGGGTCAGCCGCCGGCCGGTTCGGTGGTGGCGATGGTGAGGCGCGGCAGGCGGCGCAGGGTCGGATCGGACACTAGGTGCAGGACCTGGGAGTAGCCGTCGGGCGGGCTCTCCGCGTGGCCGATGTGGATGATGCCCGATCGCGCCAGGTCCTCGGTGGCCAGGCGGCGCACCAGCGACCGGGTCTCGGTGTCGAGCGCCTCGAGCACCTCGTCGATCAGCACCCAGCGGGGTTGGTGCAGCAGCACGCGCGCGAACATGAGCCGCTTCTGGCCGTCGTCGGTCGTCTCCCGGTCCCAGCGCTTCGACTCGTCGAGGCGCGGCGTCAGGCGCTCGAGGTTCAGCCGGGCGAGCGCCGCCGCGAAGGCGGCCGGCTCGAAGTCCCCGACCTTCTTGGGGTAGGCGAGCGCCTCGCGCAGCGTGCCGGGCGGCAGGTAGGGGGTGCGCGGCACGTACATGAAGGACTCGTCGCGCGGCCGCACGATCCGCCCCGCGCCGTAGGGCCACAAGCCCGCGAGCGCCCGGATGAGCAGTTCCCGGCCGGGGCCCGGACCGCCGACGATCAGCACGCGCTCGCCGGCCCGGATCTCGACGCTCTGTTCCTCGAGCATGATGCAGCCCGAGGGCGAGGCGATCTCGAGCCTCTCGATCTGGATCCTGCCGGGCTCGCCGTCGACGTAGGCGATCTGGCCGCGCACCCGCTGTGACTCGTCGGTGGTGAGCACCGCCCGGCGAAAGTCGGTGACCCGCAGCAGGGTGGCGCGCCAGTCGGCGATCGCGCTGAAATTGTCGACGAACCAGCGGAGCGAGGACTGCACCTGGCTGAACGCGCCCGCCGCCATCATCAAGCCGCCGAAGCTCAGCGCGCCGCTGAAGTAGATCGGCGCCGCCGCGATGATCGGCGCCACCAGCGTGAACCACCCGTAGCCGGCGGTGACCCAGGTGAGACTGGTGATGCCGCTGACCAGCCGGCGCATGGCCGCGAGCACCCGCGTGAAGTCGAGTTCGATGCGCCGCTCCTCCTCGGCCTCGCCGGCCGCGAGCGCGATCACGTCCACGTGCTCGTTCACCCGGACCATCGAGAAGCGCAGGTCCGCCTCGCGCGCGTAGCGCTCCGCATTGCGGTCCACGAGGTTCTTGCCCACCCAGTAGCTGAGGAGCGATGCGGAGGCCGCGTACACGATCGCGGCCCACACCATGTACCCCGGGATGAACACGACGTGTTCGCGCCAGCGGAAAGAGAAGGCGCTCGAGACCTTCCACAGCACGCCCACGAAGGTCACCAGCAGAATGGAGGCCTGCAGGAGACCCACGCCGAGGTCGACCGACAGCTCGGTGAGGTGGCGCGCGTCCTCGTGCATGCGCTGGTCGGGATTCACGCCGATCGGGCCCGCGTTGGCGAGCTGAAAGGCCCGCCCCGGCGCGAGCCACTCGTGCACCAGGTCGTGCACCAGCCCGTCGCGGAGCTTCAGCTTGAGCATCTCTGCCTGCCAGCGCTGCACGACGTTGAGCACCAGCAGGCCGCCGGCGATGAAGCCGAAATTGCCGAGCTGCGCCAGGAATTCGTCGAAATCCCGGTTCGACAGGGCGTCGTAGAACGGCCTGTTCCAGTTGTTCAGGCGGATCTGGCCGTAGGCGGTGGCCAGGATGACCAGCATGATGGACAGGCTCAGCCAGATGAGCTGCGCGCGCACGGGCGAGCGCCACAGCGCCCGCCATGCCGTCAGCAGCTGCGGCAGCAGGTCGCCGGTGACCGCCGCGCCCGGGTCCGCGATATTCTTCTCCCGATCCTGCATCATGGGGACAGTATATGAGAACTGGACCGGTGGGCGGAGCGACGACCATGAGCCGGATAGAGTCGCTGATCGCACGCATGACCCTGCCGGAGAAGCTGGGTCAGCTGACCATGGTGTCGGCCGGGTTCGCGGTCACCGGGCCGGTCGTCGCCGGCGATGCGGCGCGGGGCATCGCGGCGGGCACGATCGGCGGCGTGCTGAACCTGGTCGGGTCCGGCCCGGTGCGCGAGTGGCAGCGGCTCGCGGTGCAGGAGTCGCGGCTCGGCATCCCGCTGCTGGTCGCCTTCGACGTGCTGCACGGTCATCGCACGCTCTTTCCCGTGCCGCTCGCCGAGGCCGGCGCCTTCGATCCGTCCCTGTGGCGGGAGACGGCGCGCGCCGCCGCGGCGGACGCGGCCTCGGACGGTCTCGCCATGACTTTCGCGCCCATGCTGGACGTGGCCCGCGATCCGCGCTGGGGCCGCGGAGTGGAGGGGCCGGGCGAAGACGCCTGGCTCGCCGAGCGCATCGCCGAGGCCAAGGTCGCCGGCTTCCAGGGTTCGAGCCTCGCCGCCGCGGATGCCGTGGCGGCCGTGGCCAAGCACTTCTGCGGCTACGGCGCGGTGACCGCCGGCCGCGAGTACGCCTCGGTGGACGTGTCCGAGCGGACCTTGCGCGAAGTGCACCTGCCGCCGTTCGCCGCCGCGGTGCGCGCCGGGGTCGCGGCGGTGATGCCGGCGTTCATGGATCTGGCCGGCATGCCGCTCACGGCGCATCGCGTCCTGCTGCGCGACGTGCTGCGCGCGCGGTTCGGCTTCGACGGCGTCATCGTCAGCGACTACGACGCCATCGGCGAGCTCCTGCGGCACGGGGTGGCCGCGGACTTGGTCGAGGCGGCGGCGCTCGCGCTCGAGGCGGGGGTGGACATCGACATGATGTCGTTCGCGTATCGGCGCGGTCTGCCGCTGGCGCTCGAGCGAGGCCGCGTGAGCATCGACCTGATCGATGCCGCGGTGCGCCGGGTGCTGCGCTTGAAGCAGCGCCTCGGGCTGTTCGACGATCCCTACCGGCGGGGAACGCACGCGCAGACCGAGGCCGAACTCGCCGCGCGGCGCGCGCTGGCGCGGCGCGCGGCGACGCGCTCGATCGTGCTCCTCAAGAACGACGGTGCGGCCCTGCCGCTGGCGGACGGGGTGCGCCGCCTGGCCCTCCTCGGGCCGCTCGCCGAC
>JAJXZV010000388.1 GCA_021779875.1 Pseudomonadota bacterium | reverse complement strand
GACCCCAAGATTAAAAGTCTCGTGCTCTACCGGCTGAGCTACGGGCTCGCGCCCGCGCCTTGAACGACAAGGCGCGGGGCTGGTCAAGCGTGCGGCGGCTCAGTTCGGGTCGGAGGCGAGACGCATCTTGATGATGCGGTCGGGGTTGCTGACCATGCCGTTGGGGCCCGCGCCGCGCTTGATGTGATCGACATACTCCATCCCGCCGATCACCTGCCCCCAGATCGTGTACTGGCCGTCGAGATTCGGCGCCGGCGCGAACATGATGAAGAACTGGCTGTTGGCGCTGTTCGGGTCGGACGTCCGCGCCGAACCCACGGTGCCGCGCAGGAAGCGGCGCTCATGGGTGAACTCGGCCGGCAGGTTCGGCAGCTTGCTGCCGCCCGTGCCGGTGCCGGTCGGGTCGCCGCCCTGCGCCATGAAGCCCTCGATCACGCGATGGAAGGGCGTGCCGTCGTAGAAATGCTCCTTGCACAGCTCGCGGACGCGGGCGACCGCCTTGGGCGCGATGTCCGGCAGCAGTTCGATCGTCACCCGCCCGTCCTTCAGGTCCATATAGACGGTGTTGTCGGGGCTCGGCGTCGGCTGGGCGTTGGCGTCGCTCATGAAAGCTCCAAGCATGGGGGTGGCGAGGGTTGTCGCAAGAAGAGTGCGGCGACGCAGTCGATGCGCCATCTGGCATCCTCCGTGGTTGGTTGTCGTCACGCGCGTCTGCGGCGCGTGATGGTCGCGCGGCCCGAGCCTTCGGCCCGCGCCTCAGCCGCGCATGCGCGCGCGGGTGCGCTCGAGTGTCAGCGGCGGCACAAAGGACGAAATGTCGCCGCCCAGCAAGGCGATCTCCTTGACGAAACGCGACTGTATGAACTGGTGGCGTTCGCTCGCCATCAGGAACACCGTCTCGATCTCTGAGTTCAGCCGGTAGTTCATGCCGGCCATGGCGAATTCATAGTCGAAATCGGACACGGCGCGCAGTCCGCGGACGATCACGCTTGCCTGAACCTCGCGGGCAAAATCGATCAGCAGCGTGTCGAAGCTGCGCACCTCGATCGGCGTGCCGGTACGCGCGGAGAGCGCCGCCAGCTCCGACCGCACCAACTCGACGCGCTCGTCGAGTTCGAACAGCGGCGCCTTGCCGACATTGATCGCGACCCCCACGACCAGGCGATCGACCAGCCGGGTCGCGCGGCCGATGATGTCCAGATGGCCGTTCGTCACGGGATCGAAGGTGCCGGGATACAGGCCGATGCGCTGCCTGGCGGCCGGCTCATTCGTGACTGTCATCGCTCGCCTCCCCGTCCGGTCCCTCCGGCGCGCCGGCGCCATCGTCCGGTGCCTCGGGGCCGCCGGCTTCGGGTTCCGCCGCCGCGGCCGCGTCGTCCTCAAGCACCGGGAAGACCGCGGTGACACTCTCGCCCGCGTCCAGGCGGAACAGCGTGACGCCCATGCCCTGCCGTCCGGTAATGCGCACCTGATCGGCCGGCAGGCGGATCAGCCGTCCCGCGTCGGTGACCAGCATCACGTCGTCGCCCGGCCGCACCGGCAGGCTGTCCACCACGGCGCTTCCCGTCCGTGCCGACAGGCCGATGTTCACGATGCCGGAGCCGCCGCGTCCGGTGACGCGGTATTCATAAGCCGACGACCGCTTGCCGTAGCCGCCGCTGGTGACCGTCAGAAGCAGCTCCTCGGCGCGTTCGAGCGCGTCCGCGCGGCCTTCGCCGAGCGCCTCGTCGCCCACCGCCTCGTCGCCCGGTGCCTCGGCCGCCGCCACCTCGTCGGCCTCGGCCGCGATCTCGCCCTCCTCCTCGGCGACCGCGCCGTTGCGGCGCCGGGCGGCGGCGAGGCGCAGATAGGCAATGCGTTCGGCCACCGTCGCCTCGACATGGCGCAGCACCGACAGGCTGATGACCTCGTCGCCGGTGCCGAGCTTCATGCCGCGCACGCCCGAACTGTCGCGGCCGGCGAAGACGCGCAGCGTGTCGTCGGTGATCTGGAAGCGGATGCAGCGGCCGAGCCGGCTCGCGAGGAATACGTCGTCGCCCTCGCGGCAGGTGGCCACGCCGATCAGCCGGTCGCCCTCGTCGAGCTTCATGGCGATCAGGCCGGAAGCGCGCACGTTGCGGAAATCCGACAGCCGGTTGCGCCGCACGTTGCCGCTCGCGGTCGCGAAGACAAGATGCAGGCTGTCCCACAGCGTCTCGTCGGGCGGCAGCGGCAGCACGGTGGTGATGGTGTCGCCACCCAGTTCGGGCAGCAGGTTGACCAGCGCGCGGCCCTTGGCCGTCGGCCCCGCCTCCGGCAGGCGCCAGACCTTCTCGCGGAAGGCCCGTCCGCCGGACGAGAAGAACAGCACCCATTGATGCGTGTGCGCGTTGAAGCTGCGCGTGACGATGTCGTCGCCGCGCGTGCCGGCGCCGGTGCGCCCCCGGCCGCCGCGATTCTGCGCGCGGAACGTCTCCAGCGGCGTGCGCTTGATGAAGCCGTCGCGGGTGATCGTGACGACCATCTGCCCCGGCTCGATCAGGCTCTCGTCGTCTTGGTCCGCCACCGCATCGACGATGTCCGTCAGACGCGGGCGCGCGATCTCGGCACGCGCCGCGGTCAGCTCCTCGCGCATCACTTCCATGCGGCGGATATGGCTGCCGAGCAGGTCGAGGAGCATGCGCATCTGCGCGCCCACCTCGGTCAGGTCCTGCTGGATCTTCTCGCGCTCCAGCCCGGTCAGGCGGGCGAGGCGCAGTTCGAGGATGCCGCGTGCCTGCTCCTCCGTCAGCCGCACCGTTCCCTGTTCGCTGATGACGTTGCCCGGCTCGTCGATCAGGGCGAGCAGCGCGCCGATATCGGCGACGATCCATTCGCGCTCCATCAGCGCCGCGCGGGCGGTGCCGCTGTCGGGGCTGGCGCGGATGATGCGGATCACCTCGTCGATGTTGGCGACGGCGATCGCGAGGCCGACAAGGTTGTGCGCGCGGTCGCGCGCGCGGCCGAGGCGGAAGCGCGACCGGCGGAGGATCACCTCCTCGCGGAACGCGAGGAACGCGCCGAGCGCGTCGCGCAGCCCCATCAGACGCGGCCGCCCGGCATCGAGGGCGAGCATGTTGATGCCGAACGTCACCTGCAGCTGCGTGAAGCGGTAGAGCTGGTTGAGCACCACCTCCGGCGTCGCCTCGCGCTTCAGCTCGATCACGACGCGCAGGCCGGAACGGTCGCTTTCGTCGCGCAGCTCCGAGATGCCCTCGATCTGCTTGGCGCGCACCAGCTCGCCGATGCGCTCCAGCAGGGCCTTCTTGTTGACCTGATACGGGATCTCGGAAATCACGATCGCGGTGCGGTCGCGGCGGATCTCCTCGAACTCCGCGCGGGAGCGGATGATGATGCTGCCGCGCCCGGTCTCCATCGCGCTGCGTATGCCGGCGCGACCGATGATCAGGCCGCCGGTCGGGAAATCCGGCCCCGGCACGATGCGCATCAGCTCGTCGAGCGCGATCGCCGGGTTGTCGATCATCGCCAGCGCGGCGTCGATGATCTCCCCCGGGTTATGCGTGGGTATGTTGGTCGCCATGCCGACGGCGATGCCGTTGGCGCCGTTGATCAGCAGGTTCGGCGTGCGCGCCGGCAGCAGCCGCGGCTCCTCGCGGCTTTCGTCATAGGTCGGCTGGAAATCGACCGTATCCTCGTCGATGTCCTCCAGCAGCAGCACGGCGGCACGCGCCAGCCGCACCTCGGTGTAGCGCATCGCGGCCGGCGCATCGCCGTCCACGGAGCCGAAATTGCCCTGCCCGTCCACCAGCATGACGCGCATCGAAAAGGGCTGCGCCATGCGCACCAGCGCGTCATAGATCGCGCTGTCGCCGTGCGGATGGTATTTGCCCATCACCTCGCCGACGACGCTGGCCGACTTGCGGTACGGCTTGTCGGGCGTATTTCCGATATCGCCCATGGCGTAGAGGATGCGGCGATGCACGGGCTTGAGCCCGTCGCGCACATCCGGCAACGCGCGCGAGACGATGACCGACATCGCATAGTCGAGGTAGGAGCGCCGCATCTCCTCCTCGAGCGTCACCGGAAGCATGTCCTCCGGTGGCCCGGGCGGCGTCTCGTCAGGCGTGTCGCTCAAACTGGGCTCTGGGTCCGACTCACAAGCGGGCGAACTGCAGGTGCGCCGCGGTGCAACACATGCCTCCCCCCCCTCCCCCGGTCAATAGCAGCCCGGTTCAGCCCCCCGGGGTCACGCACCTGGGGCGGGGCTCAGGTATCGCCGCTCGAATCGATGACGATCATCAGGTCGCCGGCCAGCGGCGTCGGCACGCGGTCACGCCGCAGCAGCGCGCGATAGCGGATATCGTCCCGCGCGGCGCGCTCGTAGTCGTAATCGAGCACCCCGTGGCGGTCGAGGAACACGTTCATCGCCTCCGGTATCCGCACGCAGCCGGAACTGGCGCGCATCCCGATGCGGTGGGCAAGGTTGGCCGGATCGGTCGCGTGCATCATCAGGCGCATCGGCCCGGACTGGTCGGCGAGCCAGCCCTTTTTCGCGGTCTGCCAGCCGAAATCCCACACCCGCATGCCTTTCACGCCAAGGCCGCGGATATGGTTCTCGTTGTACGTCCCCTCCGCCCGGTAATCGAGGATGGCGTCGGTGTGGGGAAATACGCCGAGCGGCGTGATGTAGTGGTCGAACCGCCCGGTCTGCCCGGTCGAGACGCGGGTCCCGCCGATCACCTCCCAACGCCCGTCGGGGCGGGCGAGGACGATGCGCAGCGCCTGCACGCGCGGGGCGCGGTCCACGACGACGATCAGCTGCGGCCGGTCGATCGTCTGCTCGCTGTGCGCCAGCTGTGCCTTGGCGAGGCTGATCCATTCGTCGTCGTGTCGGCCATGTCCCACGCTGCCGCGGACCTCGGCGGCCAGCGCCGCCCGCAGGCGCTGCACCTCGACCGCCACCTCTGCCTCGGTCAGCGGCGGCGGAGGCGGC
>JAJXZV010000284.1 GCA_021779875.1 Pseudomonadota bacterium | reverse complement strand
GCGGGTGCGCGCGGGAACGGCACCCAACTGCGCCGCGAGCGGCTGCGCCTCGGCGGGGGTCAGGTTCAAGAAAAAGAAGCCGCCCCAGCTCTCGACCGCCACCGGATACAGGCTCACGCCGCTCTTGTCGAAGCCCGGGGCGCCCCCCATGTGGGGCGCCGCCACCAGCCGGCCGTCCAAGTCGTAGGACCACTGATGATATGGGCACACGATCGCCCGTCCCCCGGTGACGCCGCCCGCGGCCGAGAGGCCGATCGGTCCGGCGCCGTCTGGGCGGCACAGCTGCGCGCCGCGATGACGGCACACGTTGTAGAAGGCGCGCAGCCGTCCCTCACGATTGCGCACCAGGAGAATGCTCTGCCCGACGACGTCGAGCACGCGCCAGTCGCCCGCCGACGGCAGTTCCTCTTCGCGGCCCGCGCAAAACCACTCGCGCCAGAAGATGCGCTCCTGTTCGCGCCGGAACACGTCCGGGTCGTGGTACCAATGCGACGGCAGCGTGCGCTCCAGCTCGCCGAAGACGGTGGTCGGTCCTGATGTCATGGAAGCGATTCCTCGAGCCCGTTCAGGTACGACAGGGGATCGACGTCGACGACCGGGGCGTCACGCCGATAGATCGGCAACCCTGGCGGCAGATCCAGTTCGCGGGCGAATCGGTGGCCGCCGTATACGGCGTGCACGATGGCGCCGGGCACGAGCGAATCTCCGATGCGATCCACCGACACGATGCCCGCCGCCGCCGCCTCCTCGGAGCGCGCCACGAGGGCTCGATAGAGTTCGTCGCGCGCGGTTCGCGCGCCCACGATCACCAGGGACCGGCAGGGCAGCCGCCGCTCCTCGCCGGTGAACAGATTGGCGATCGTCGCGGCGCCGTCCCCAAAGCCCTTCAGCCGCGACAAGGTGTGCAGATCGACGCCGGCCTGCGCCAGTGCGCGGTGCACCTGCGGCTGCTCGTTGGTCATGATCGTCCAGGCCGAGGCGTGGCCGGCGGGGGTCACGTAGGTCACACGCGCACCGGATTGCGCGAGTCGCTGGGCCAGCGCGCCGCCCATGTAGTAGTTGTCGAAGTCGAACAGCACGATCGGACCGTCGATCCGGGCGCCGGCGGCGACGTCGTCCGGCGTGAATACGTTAGCGCCCTCCGCGAGGCCCACCGGGAGTTCCAGATCCGAGTACAGCATCCGGGTCCAGCGGGCGCCGGTCGCGATGACCACCCGGCGATGCTCGAGCCCCAGGATGTCGTCCACGGACAGCTCGTTGCCCGCGTACAGCGTGACGTTCCCGAGACGCCGCAATTGACCGAGGCGCCAGTCGAGCACCCGGCCCCAGCCGTTGAGTCCGGGCAGGGTCGTCTCGAACCGCAGCCGGCCGCCGAACGCCTCGGCGGCTTCCGCCAGCGATACCTGATACCCGCGCCGCGCCAGGGTGAGGGCGCACTCGAGTCCCGCCGGACCACCGCCGACCACCAGCACGGTGGCATCGCCGCCCGCCGCGGCGACGCGCTCCGGGTGCCAGTCGCGGCGCCATTCCTCGCCGGCGGTGGGATTCTGCGTGCAGCGCACGGGAACGCCGTCGTGCCAGCTCGAGATGCAGATGTTGCAGCCGATGCACTCGCGAATGTCCTGCTCACGGCCCTCGTCGATCTTGCGCGGCAGGAACGGGTCCGCGATCGACGGCCGCGCGCCGCCGATCAGATCCAGCACGCCGCGCTTGATCTGGGACACCATGGCATCGGGCGAGGTGAAGCGGCCGACTCCCACCACCGGCTTGGCCGTGATCTTCTTGACGAAGTCGATAATCGGCTCGTGACTGCCCTCGGGGGTGAACCGCGACGGCGCACAGTCGGTGGGACTCGAGTCCATTTTCACGTCCCAAAGATCCGGGGCGTCAGCCAGCAGCTCGACCACCTCGTGCGCCTCGGACGCGCATCGCTCGCTGGCGCGCCCGCGCAGCTCCTCCAGGCTGATCCGCAGGGCGACGGCGCAGGTGTCACCGATCGCGTCCTTGGTCACATCGATGAGCTCGCGCACCAGGCGCACGCGGTTCGCCACCGCTCCGCCGTAGGCATCGGTGCGCCGATTCCATTCCGGCAGCAGGAACTCGTAGGGCAGGTAGCCCATGCCGGCATACACGTACACGATGTCGAAGCCCGCACTCTTGGCCTTGTGGGCCGCCTCCGCCTGCCAGCGCAGCAAATCGCGAATGTCGCGCCGGTCCATGGCCTTGGAGCGCTGGTTGCCCATGAAGCCCACGTGGGTCGGCATCCAGGACAGTCCCGAGGGCGAGAGCGGCGGCAGCCGGCTCGTCTTGTTCGAGACCGACCCGCCGCCGTGCCAGAGTTCGATGCCGGCGAGCGAGCCGTGCCGATGCACGGCCTCGGTCATCATCGCGTGCGAGCGGATGTCGTTCTCGTCCCACAGCGTGGCGTACGGCAGCGGCGAGTCGTCCGCGGTCGGATGCACGGACACGTAGCCCGTGCATACCACGCCCCAGCCGCCCTCGGCCTTCATGCCGCGAAAGCCGGCCCGCATTCGCGGCATGGCATTGGTCATGCCGCTGGCGTGCGGCACGGCATAGAACCGGTTCGGCGCCGTGACCGGCCCGATCTTCACCGGCTCGAACAGAACGTCGTAGCGTGGCTGTCGCGACATGGATCATCCCTGAGGGGACCGGGCCCGGTCTATTTTTCTTGGAGTATAGCGGGCCCGGTGAGGTGCGCCACTGCTTGAAGGTCGTTCAACAGCGAGCGCGAGGCGATGAGCGTCCTCGAGTCGCTGAGCAATGGCGCGCCCGGAGAGATTGCTTCGGGGCCTGCGGCCCCTCGTCCCTGCGGGACCGCCGTCGCTCAAGCGCCGGCGTCCCACTTCGCCTGCGGCGAAGTGGTCGAACTCGGCTTGTTGGTCTGTCGGGAGTTCGAATGGATACCGCTTCGCGGTTCGTGCCGGACAGGGGTCCTCGAGTCGCTGAGCAATGGCGCGCCCGGAGAGATTCGAACTCCCGACCTTCTGGTTCGTAGCCAGACGCTCTATCCAACTGAGCTACGGGCGCATGCTCTAGAGAACTGTCGCGCGAAACGGCGGGACGTGGCGGAGAGGGAGGGATTCGAACCCTCGAAGGGCTTTTGACCCTTACACCCTTAGCAGGGGTGCGCCTTCGACCACTCGGCCACCTCTCCGAAGGGACTCGCGGCCCCGTTTCGCGGAGCGCGGCATGATACCCGTCTGGGGGAGGTAAGGCAAAGCGATTCGGCGGTGCCGAATCTCGAGCCGGGCCCGGTCGCCCGTCGCCGGCTTGATCGAATTCGCGGGCGTCAGACCTCGTCCGTGACCTTGGCGGTCCGCGGCGCCGACGAGGAGTCCTGGTCACCCTCGCGTTTGATGCGCTCGAAGATCTCTTCGCGATGCACGGCCACGTCTTTCGGCGCATTCACGCCGACGCGCACCTGATTGCCCTTCACGCCCAACACCGTCACGGTGATGTCGTCGCCGATCATGACGGTTTCGCCGACTCGTCTGGTCAAAATCAACATAATATTGGACTCCTGGCTTCCCTGTGGCTCATGAGGCGCGGCGATCGGGCGCATCATCGAGCCTACCCGCCGTGGACGTTCCTCAACCCCGGGGTGGTAACGAACGCCAGCCTATATGGCTTTAATGAATATCGCGCAAGGATACAAGACAACGTCCAGGAAATCTCGTTCCCTCGCCCAAAGCCTGGAAACCCTCAACCGGCGAGCCGCGCGCTCACCAACGACTCGACCCCCGCGAGGGCGGTCGCCAGATTCTCCGGCTGCGTGCCGCCCGCCTGGGCGAAATCGGCGCGCCCGCCCCCACGACCGCCGACTTTCTCGGCGATGACCCCGAGCAGGTCTCCCGCCTTCACCTTGTCGGTCAGGTCCTTCGACACTCCGGACACCAGCACCACTTTCCCGTCCTGGATGGTGCCCAGCACCACCACCGACGATCCGAGCTTCGACTTGAGCTGATCTACCGCATCGCGCAACGCCTTGGCGTCGGCGCCCTCGATCTGGGCCGCCAGCACCTTGATCCCGGCCACCGACTTCGCCTGGGCGGCCAGATCGCCGCCCTGCCCGCTCGCGAGCCGGGTTTTGAGCTGCTGCACCTCCCGTTCCAGCCGGCGCGCACGCTCGATGAGTTCGCGCACCTTGCCGTCCACGTCGTCCCGGCTGCCGCGCAGCAGGCCCGCGAGGTCGCGCAACACGTCATCCGTGTGCACCACCCATTCGTAGGCGGCGAGCCCGGTGACCGCTTCGATGCGCCGCACACCGGCGGCCACGCCGGATTCGCTCACGATCTTGAACAAGCCGATGTCGCCCGCTCGCTGGACGTGCGTGCCGCCGCACAACTCCATGGAGAAATCCCCGATCGACAGCACGCGCACGTCGCTGTCGTACTTCTCGCCGAACAGGGACATGGCGCCGGCCGCCACCGCGGCGTCGAGCGCCATGACGCGGGTCTCCGCCGCCGCATTGCGGCGAATCTCGGCATTGACCAGCGCCTCGATGCGATGCAATTCCGCCGGGGTGACCGCCTGGGTGTGGGAGAAATCGAAGCGCAGCCGGTCCGGGGCCACCAGCGAACCCTTCTGCTGCACGTGCTTGCCCAAAACCTGCCGCAATGCGGCGTGCAACAGGTGGGTCGCCGAGTGGTTGAGCGCCACCGCCTGGCGACGCGGCGCGTCCACGCGGGCCTCGATCCGGTCGCCGGCCCGCAAAATGCCCGACTCGAGCACCCCGACGTGCGCGAACGAGGCGCCGATCTTCTGGGTGTCGCTCACCCGGAAGCGCACGCCGGCGGCCTCGAGCACGCCGGTGTCGCCGACCTGGCCGCCGCTCTCCGCGTAGAAAGGCGTCCGGTCGAGCACGACCTGCCCCTCCTGCCCGGCGTGCAGCGCATCGACCACGACGCCGCCCTGCAGCAGCGCGGTCACCTGCCCCGCGTCGCTCAGGCGCTGATAGCCCGCGAAGTCGGTCTTGCCGGCGAGCTTCACCGTATCGCGCAGATCCACGGAGAACTTGCTCGACG
>JAJXZV010000190.1 GCA_021779875.1 Pseudomonadota bacterium | reverse complement strand
AGGTGCATGTCGTTGGCGAGCACCGCGGCGCCGTTCGCCGTCCGCGCGCCCGCCACGGCCCAATTGTTGCTGCCGATCATGGCCAGCTGCTCGGCGGCGCTCTCCGGCGGCGCGTCCGGCTCGGACGAGCGGCGCAGATCGACCTCGGCCGCGGTCGGCAGCCGGGGCTCGGGCGCGCGGCTGCCGTCGATCGGCGCATCCCATTCGGGCGCCCCGGACTCGAGAAAATCGGTCAGGGCCCCGGGCAGGGCGGCGCGCAGCAGTCCGCGCTGCATCTGTGTGCGGCCCGAGGCGTCCTCGAGTTGGATGAACATGGCGTGCACGCACAGGAGCGTGTCCTCCGCGCTCCAGGGCCGCGGGGCGGCGCCGAGCAGCCAATATTCGAACGGACGCGAGCGCAGCGACGCGAGGCCCGCGTTGACGCCCGCGACGTAGGCGTCGAGCAGCGCCCGCTCCGGCGGCTCGAGCCGCGCGAGCGTCCGGCGGGCCACGTCGCGGAATCGGTGCACCCGGTATTGCTCGTCGGTCGCGAGCAGCGACGCCCCGAGCAGCTGCGCGAGCTCGCCGGCCGCGGCCCGGCGCATCAGATCCATCTGGAAGAAACGGTCCTGGCCGTGCACGTAGCCCAATCCGCGTGCGAGATCCGCCCGGGTGCGTCCGTGGATGGTCGGGACCCCCGCGGCATCACGCTCGATGAGGATGGGGGCATCGAGGCCGGCCATGCGCCGCTCGCCCGAGATCGCCGGCAGGCTCGCCCGCAGGAGCCACCACGCGCCCAAGAAGGCCAGGGCGAGCGCGAGCGCGGCCGTGGAGAGGACGAGGCGCAGAGTCCGCCGGCCGAAAATCACGCGGGCGCCCGTCCCGGCGAGGTCGATGGGAATGCGCGCGCCTCCGTGCGCGCGACTTTTCGCGGATCGACACCCCGACGAACGCCTCCGTGCTGCCGGGTGTCGCGACGAATTATCGGCACTCTCCGGCGCGGCGGCCGTGCCGAACTCGACGCTGACATTCGCATTATGTCGCCTGCATTCATGGCGCGAAATTCATCGGCGGAACACCTCCGGGGAGGCCTCGAACTCAAGGATTTCCCAGGTTTTGGTCGTCTTCCGTCCGTTCGCACCGTGCTCGGCGATGCCCAGGCGGCGGTCTTCCCAATTCAAAATCAGCGTATCCCCGACACGGCCTTGCAGGGAGGATCGTTCGATGCGCCAGCCCCCGCCCGATACGCGGCCGAGCGAGATCTCGCAATCGATCAGCGCGCGCGCCGCGCCGAGGCTCGCCGCACCCACGACGCACTCGGCGAGCGTGGCGCCGCGCGGCAGCGGTCCCGCCCGGTCGCGCACGTAGGCGAAGTTTTCGCCGGCGCGCAGCAGCATCGCCCGCGTGCCGCGCTCGGCGTCGCGCAGCGAGGCGCCGCCGATCGCGTCGAGGCGCTCCGCGCGCGCTCGATGCCAGCGCTCCAGATACGGGCGGTCGCGGCCGCGCTCGATCAGCACGTCGTCCTGCCACTCGAGGCTGCCGGCATCCGCCTCGCCCGAGGGCGGCTGAAAATCGATCAGACGGTGCCATTCGAAATGCCGGCCATCGAAGGTCAGGTGGCCGGCGAAGCCGTGCTGTTCGGCGAGCCGCAGGCACTCGCCGAGCGGCCCATCGGCGCCTTGCGGCCGCGGGGTCGGCGGCGGCTGCCGCAGGTCCGCGAACAGGCGGGCGCCCTGCAGCCAGCGCACGTCGGTGGCGGTGTCGCACCGCCCGTCGGGCCACTCGATCGACGAGCGGCGCCACAGTCCTGCGAGGTCCGATAACGGCGGCGTCATCGCAGGTAGCCTAACGGCGCACGAGGGATTTGGCGAGCGCCGGCAGCACCAGCAGGTTCAGCAACGTCGAGGAGACCAGTCCGCCGAGCACGGTCACCGCCATCGGACCCTCGATCTCCTGTCCGGGCATGTTGATCTGCCAGGCGATCGGCGCGAGTCCGAGCGCGGTCACCGACGCGGTCATCAGGATCGGAATCAGGCGCTCGTTCGCGCCGCGAAGCATGGTCGCCGCGTCCCAGGGAGCGCCCTCCCGTTCCACCAGGTGTTCGTAGTGGGCGAGCTGCAGGATGGCATTGCGCGCACTCACGCCGAAGACCGTCACCAGGCCGACGACGCTGCCGAGCGAGAGTCCGATGCCGCTGACCGCGATCGCGAGCACGCCGCCCATCAGGCTGAACGGCAGGTTGATCAGCACCAGCCAGCCGTTGCGCGGCCAGCGGAAGGCGACGAAAAGCGTCAGCACGATGAAGGCCAGCGCGACCGCGGAGTACAGCAGCAGCTCGTTGCGCGTGGCGCGTTCGGCGGCGGCGGCGCCCGTGAACTCGACGAAGTAGCCCGGCGGCAGATGCACCCCGGCGCCGACCGCGCGCTCGGCGTCGCCGACCGTCTGCTGCAGGTCGCGGCCGCTCACGTTGAAGGTGACCGCGATCCGCCGCTGCCCGCCGTCGTGCTCGATGCTGTAGCGTCCGGATTGCGGCGTCAGGCGCGCCACCTGCGCGAGCGGCACCGGCCCGGCCGCGCCGCTGACCATCAGCCGCCCGATCTGCTCCGGACGGCTGCGCAACGCCCCGGGCAGGAGCAGCACGGCGTCGATGGTGCGGCTGCCCGAGAAGGTCTGGCCGACCGGGGCGCCGGCATAGGCGGTCTCGACGGCGTCGAGCAGGTCGCCGAGCTTCAGGCCGGCGGCGGTCATCGCCCGCGGCAGCGGATCGATGGCGATCGCCGGGGTCCCGCCGAGCCGCCGGAACTGGGCGTCGACCACGCCCCGGTCCTTGGCGAGCACCTCGAGGATCCGTTCGCCGAGACGATCGAGCGTGTCCAGGTCGTCGCCGAACACCTTGATCGCCACCTGGGCGGTGTCGCCGGTGAGGCTCTCGCTGATGCGGTCGCCGAGAAAGGTGACCACCTCGCTCTGGATGCCGGGGTAACGGGCCAAGATCGCGCGCAGCGCCTGCTGCGCGGCCTCCTGGTCGACGGTCGCATCGGGCCGCAGTTCGACGTGCAGTTCGCTGCGGTAGGTGCCCCAGGTGTCCTCGCCCATCTCGGCCCGTCCGACCTGCTGTTCCACGGTCGCGACGTACGGCAGCCGCAGCACGTCGGCGCTGATGCGTCCGCCGAGCGCGAGCATCTCCTCGAGCGAGGTGCCGGTGACGGTGCTCGCGACCTGCAGCACGAAATGACCCTCGCGGAAGTCCGGCATGAAGGTGCCGCCGAGAAACGGCAGCGCCGCGAGCGCGGCGAGGGCGCATACCGCCAACGTCGCGGAGACGGCGGCCACGTGCCGTGCGACCCACGTCACGGCGCGCCGTTGTCCGGCCTTGAGCCATCCGAGCCAGCGCGTCTCGGCCCGCGGACCCCGGCGCAGCAGCACGGCGCACAG
This sequence comes from Pseudomonadota bacterium, assembly GCA_021779875.1. Classification (GTDB taxonomy): domain Bacteria; phylum Pseudomonadota; class Gammaproteobacteria; order Steroidobacterales; family Steroidobacteraceae; genus Bog-1198. The sequence continues at coordinate 1,634 of JAJXZV010000190.1, read as the reverse complement.
CGCCGGCGTCGTGGTCATGGCGACCAGCAGCGAGGCGCCGACGGCCAGGATGAAAGACAGCGCCATCGGTCCGACGAAATGCCCCTGGACGCTCGTCGCGAACAGTTCGGGCAGGAACACGGCGATGGCCACCAGCGTCGCGTAGATCACCGGGCCGCGCACCTCGAGGCAGGCGTCGCGGATCACCTCGAGGCGCGGGCTCGGCGTGGCGGCCCGCGCGTTCTCGCCGAGGCGGCGCAGCACGTTCTCGATGCCGACGATGGCGTCGTCGACCAGCACGCCCAGGGCCACCGCGAATCCGCCGAGCGTCATGGTGTTGATCGTCTGTCCCTGGTGCGTGAGCACCATCACGGCGGCGAGCAGCGACAAGGGGATGGCCGCGAAGGCGATCAGGGCCGCGCGCGCGTCGCGCAGGAACGCATACAGGACCGCGAGGATCAGCGCGGCGGCGACGCCGAGCGAGGTCTCGAGATCCGCGAGCGCGCGCTCGATGAAATTCGCGGGGCGGTGCAGGGCGGGGTACACGGTGATGCCCTGGGCCGTCAGCGCCGGCGTGAGGTCCGCGAGCACCTTCTCGACCGCGTGGGTGGTCTCGAGCGTATTGGCGCCGTACTGGCTCGCGAGCGACAGCAGCACCCCGGGCTTGCCCATGATGAGCGCGTCGCCCGAGCGCAAGGCGGGCGCCATCTCCAGCTGCGCGACGTCGCGCAGACGCACCGGCACGCCGCGGCGCACGCCGAGGACGGCCTCGCCGAGGGCGCCGAGATCGGGCGTGGGGGTCGGCGATTGCAGCAGCACGCGTTGCGCCGCCAGGTCGATGAAGCCGGCCCCGCGCAGCGCGAGCGCGGCGCGCGCCGCATCGGCCACGTCCGTCAGGGTGAATCCATAGGCGGCGAGCCGGCGCGGATCGGGTTGGATCTGCACCTGGCGCACGTCGCCGCCGAACACGATCACGTGTGCGACCCCGGGCACCGCGAGCAGCCGCGGCTTGACGAGCCAGTCGGCCGCGTCGCGCAGGGCGTAGGCGTCGCCGCGGCCGGAGAGGAAGCCGATCTTGAGCAGGTCCATGGTGCTCGACACCAGGGGCGACAGCCGGGGAGAGCCCACCCCGGCCGGCAGGGAATTGCCGAGCTCGGCCAGGCGCTCGGCGATGCCCTGGCGGGCCACGTGCACGTCGATGCGATCGGCAAAGGTGACCGTGACCACGGACAGCCCCGGGATGGACTCCGAGCGCAGGGTGGCGAGGCCCGCGGCGCCGTTCACGGCGCTCTCGATGCGCCGCGTGACCAGCTGCTCGACCTGCTGAGGCGAGAACCCCGGCGCCTCGGTTTGGATGTCGACCTGCGAGGGCACGAAGTCGGGGAACACGTCGAGCGGCGCGTGCAATGCGCCGAAGGCGCCGAGGAGCAGCGCGAGCGCCGACAGCGCGGTCACCGCGGCGCCGTGGCGCACGCACAGGCTGATGAGCGCGAACACCGGTCAGTCGCCGCCGGCCGGGCTCGGATTGGTCTCGCGGGCGAGCAGCAGACCCGCGCCCCGGATCACGATCGGCTCGCCGGGCGCCGCCGCCGAATCGAGGAAGTAGCCGTCGCGCAGCGGCCGGCCGACGTCCACGCCGATGCGGACGTAGAGGC
>JAJXZV010000148.1 GCA_021779875.1 Pseudomonadota bacterium | reverse complement strand
CTTTTGCACCGGCGCCGTCACCATGGCGGCGAACTCGCCGGTGGTGCAGCCGTCGCACGCGCGATCGAGCGTCTCGAGCACGTAGGCGGCGTTGCGCCGATCGAGCTTGCCGGGGACCACCGGCACCGCCGTGGGCACGTGCAGCACCTCGAGGACGCCCGGCCGGTTCGGGGCGGGGCTGCGCGCTGGATCGTAGCGCTCCAGGTCGAGCCGCAGCCCGAGCGACGCGGCGGTCGAGGCGAGCAGGTCCGCGTCCCCGACGACGATCAATTCACGGGGGCACGGGCGCGACGCGAGCATGACGCACACGTCGGGTCCGATGCCCGCGGGCTCCCCCGACGTGATGGCGATCCTCGGTGTCAACGCTACATCTTGACTTCGACGAAGGCCTCGTCGCGCAGCCGGCGCAGCCACAGCTCGGTCTCCTCGTCCGCCTTGCTCTCGCGGATCGCGGCGAACGCGCGCTGGCGCCTGACGTCGTCGGTGCTGTCGTAGGTCCGGGTGCCCTGCATCTGCGCGATGTGCCAGCCGTAGCGGGTCTTGAACGGCTGGCTGATCTCGCCGGTCTTCAGATCCCCGATGGCCTTGTCGAATTCCGGCACGAACGTTCCGGGCCCGGTCCACCCTAGGTCGCCGCCGTCGGGCGCCGATCCCGGGTCCTCGGAGGTCGTGGACGCGATACCCGCGAAATCCTCGCCTTGCAGGATGCGGTCGCGCAGCTTGCCGAGCTTCTGCCTCACGGTCTCGTCGTCGTTGAGCTCGTTCGGCTTCATGAGGATGTGGCGCACGTGGATCTGATTGACGATGACCGGCGCCTCGCCGCTGCGGTGCTCGTTCAGCTTGATGATGTTGAAGCCGCTCGGCGTGCGCACCGGCGCGCTGACCTCGCCGGGCTTCATCTTGGTCACCAGGTCGAGGATGAACTGGGGCAGCTGGCTGCCCTTGCGCCAACCGAGCTGGCCGCCGTCGAGGGCGGTCTGGCTGTTCGAGTTGACCAGGGCGAGCTGGCTGAAGTCCTCGCCCTTCTGCGCGCGGGCGGCTATTTCGGCCGCCTTCTTCTCGATCTCGAGGAACTGCTGCGGGGTGGCCGCCGCCGGCAGCGACAGCAGGATGTGGGAGACGTTGAACTCGTCGTTCGCGGCGCTCGATTGCTGCCGCTCGAGATACTGATCCAGCTCGCGCGGCGTCACCGTGATCCGCGAGATGACGTCGCGCTGCCGCAGTGCGCTCAAGGTCAGTTCCCGGCGCATGGACTCGCGGTACACCTTGTAGTCGACGCCCTGGGCCTCGAGCGCGGTGGGCAGCTGATCGAAGGGGATCTTGTTGCGCGCGGCGATCTCCTGCAGGGTGCCGTTCAGCTGCTCATCGGTGATGGTCAGCCCGATCCGCTTGGCACGCTGCATCTGGATTTCCTGGAGGATCAGGCGGTCGAGCACCTGCTGCTTCAGCACGCTCTGGGAGGGCATTTCGACGTGCTGCTCCTGCAGGCGCTTGGTGACCGAGGCCATCTGGGCGTCGAGCTCGCTCCTCAGCACCAGGCCTTCGTTGACCACGGCGGCAATGCGGTCCAGGAGCTCCCCGTGCACGCCGATGTCCCGGGTCTGCGCCTGCACCCGCGGCAGCGTCGCGACCGCCGCCAGAAGGCCGATCAATAGTGCTTTTTTCAACATAACTCGATCATTTGTTGGGGAATTTTCCGCATCACGGCAGCTGTGAGCTGGGGCGCGACGTGTACCCGCGTATCTCCTGTTCCAGGAAGGAATCCGCCGGTTTTCCGACCGAACTCAGGCCGGTCAGTTCCAATTGTAATGCAATCGAGGTGTCCAGTCCGCCCAGTCGATTGGTCAGGTAGCGGCGCTGCACCAGCTCCAGGCGCCAGCAGCAGCTCTTGTAGGCGACGCCGGCCACCTGCTCGATGGTCTGCTTGTCGGGAATCGAGTAGACCCAGCGGCCCACCGAACTCCAGTGGTCGGTGATCGGCCAGGCGAAGGAGCCGTCCCACTCCTTGAGAATGCCGGTCTGGAACCGGTATCCGAGGTTCACCACACGGGACGGGTCCGGATGGTATTGCAGGGAGATCTCGGACTTGTCGGTCTGCGAGGTGTACGGGTTCCACTGGTAGTCCATGTCGACGTTCCAGTGCCGGTAGCCCGTGAGGGCCACTTCCGCGACCAGATCCGAGCCGCCGTAGATCGCCGGGGACAGGGCGGCCGCGCCCGCGGCGGCGCGCATCAAGGGGCTCAAGTTGCCGTAGTAACCCGGGTTGTAGTAGCCGGGCGGCAGCGCGACCAGGTTCGGGCCGAACATGCCGTTGGGCGACATCACGTAGGAATAATTGCCCGGCAGCGTGAACATGTTGACCCGCGGCGGGGGCAGCGTGAAGGCGCCGAACGGGTTCTGCAGCAGGTAGGCGGGCAGTTCGACGCGCGGCGGGGAGAAATAGTGGATCTGCCCCAGGGTCGCCGCCAGGTACTCGGCGCCGCTGGTCTGATCGAACAGCCGTGTGGTCATGGCCACCGCGACCTGATTGGCGTCGCTGATGCGGTCGTCGCCCACGTAACGGTTGGTGCGGAACAGCTCGGTGAGGTTGAGGTCGGGCAGGCCTGTGTCGAAGATCGGAAGATTGTCCTGGTTCCGGTAGGGAACGTAGCTGTACATGATCCGCGGCTCGAGGGTCTGGGCGCGCTGCCCGTCCGGGCCCGTGTCACGCTCGAACAGCAGTCCCGAATCGAGGCGCGCGTAGGGCAGCGAGCGGGTGGGGGTGGAGGGTTCGCCGGGCCCCGCGTTCTTGAGGTCGTATTGGGTGAAGTGATAGCCGACGGCCGGCTCGAGGAAATAGCCGGACCCGCGGCTCGACCAGCGCAGCTCCGGCGAGACGTCGAGACGCACGCCGGTCGGGCCGATCTCGCGCAGGAAGTTCACCGCCTCGCCGTTCAGCAGGAACTCGAGCGGGCTTCCCCAGAGCGGCATCAAGCCTTCGGCCTCGACCGCAGGCACGCGCGAGTAGGGCCGCAAGGTCGGGTCGACGAGATTGTCGATGGTCTGCCAGTTCTGCAGCTGCGCGCGTATGCGCCACACGTCGTCGTAGTATTTCAGGTCGGTGCGCCGCTCGAGATAGGTCACGCTGGTCTGCTCGGAGCCGACCGCGAAATCCCCGAAGTAGTTGATGTCGCTGACGTTCGAGATGTCCGCGCCGAGGCGCAGTCCGGGCGCGAGGTTCGTGACGTCGGTGTAGTGCAGGTAGCTGCGGTCGCTGTGCGTCTGCGCGTCGTTCGGCAGGAAATTGGTCTCGAGCCTGCCGGTCGAGCTGGCGGTCAGGTAGCGGAATTCGCCGCCGAGCTGGACGCCCCGGGCCGTCAGCACCCCCGGCGTGAGCGTGAGATCGTAATTCGGCGCCATGTTGAAGTAGTACGGCACGTCCAGCTCGAAGCCGTTGTTGCCCGTGTGGCCGAAGGTCGGGAACAGCACGCCGCTCTTGCGCTCGTCCCCCAGGGGGAAGGAGAGGTAGGGCGTGTAGAAGATCGGCACGTCCTGGAAGCGCATCACCACGCCGCGCCCGATCCCCTGTTGCGCGACGGTGTCGAGGTTGATGGAGGTCGCCTGCAGCATCCAATCCTGCTTGCCCGGCGGGCAGGTGGTGTAGCGGACCTGGGTCATGTCCAGCTTGCCGTCGGGGCTCAAGGCGATCTCGCGCGCGAAACCGCGGCCGTTGCGGTCGAATATCTGGAAGTTGGCCTCGTCGAAGCTGCCCGCGCCGATGGTGTCGTACGCGCCGGAGTCGCTGTCGATGCGCAGCTTCGGATTCTCGAAATTCACCGAGCCCTTGACCGTCACCTTGCCGGTCTTCTCGTCGTATACGACCGAATCGGCCGACACGATGCGGTCGTCCTGGCGCACCTTCACGTGTCCGCTCACGACCGCGTGGCCATCCACCGTGAGCAGCGCGTCGTCGCTCTCGATGTGGATCCGGTGATCGTCCTCCGGAACCACGAGCTCGGGGGGCACGACGTGCTTCGGCGGCGCCGGGCATTGGCCGGCGGCTCGCACCGTCGCGGTCGCCTGCAGGCAGAGGATGATCGCGGATGCGGCCGAAAGATGGACATCCCTGAGCAAAGTGAATCGCCTTAGTCGGTATACTGATGGCGCCGCGTTTCGCGGTAGGCGAATGGTCAAGCATGGGTTTATCGGATGCAAGCGATTCGCGCCTCGAGCTGCTGAGGCGCTGGGTGACGGAGGATCTCGGATTCGCGGACGGGCGGATCGAGCCGGCTTCGGCGGATGCGAGCTTCCGCCGATATTTCCGCCTCACCCGGGATTCGGACAGCTTCATCGTGATGGACGCGCCGCCGGCCCGGGAGGACGTGCGGCCGTTCGTGCGCGTCGCCCGCCTGATGCACGACCTGGGCTTGAACGTGCCGGTGGTCCTGGCGAGCGACGTGGACCGGGGGCTGCTGCTGCTGACGGATCTCGGCTCGAGGCTGTATCTCGAGGACCTCGATGCGGGCCGCGAGGTCGACCGCCTGTACGGGGATGCGATGGCCGCGCTGGCGCGCCTGCAGAGCGGCGGCGGGCACGCGGCGCGCGGGCTGCCGGCCTATGACCGCGAGTACCTCGTCCGCGAGATGCAGCTCATGCCCCGTTGGTTCCTCGAGACGCACCTGCGCCTCGACCTGAGCGGGCAGGAGCGGCAGCTGCTCGAGGAGACCTTCGACGCGCTCGCACGCGAGGCGCAGGCCCAGCCGCAGACCTTCGTGCACCGCGACTACCACTCGCGCAATCTCCTGGTCTGCGAGCCGGGCAGCCCCGGCATCATCGACTTCCAGGATGCGATGCACGGACCGGTCACCTACGACCTGGTCTCGCTGCTCAAGGACTGCTACGTCGCCTGGCCGGCCGAGCGCGTGCGCGACTGGGCCCTCGGGCACCGGGCGGCGCTGCTCGAGGCGGGCTTCGCCCTGCCGGGAGACGCCCGGGACTTCCTGCGCTGGTTTGACCTCATGGGTCTGCAGCGGCACATCAAGGTGCTCGGCATCTTCGCGCGGCTGTACCACCGCGAC
>JAJXZV010000423.1 GCA_021779875.1 Pseudomonadota bacterium | reverse complement strand
CAGAGGACAAGCGTGTCGTCCAGCATCCCGCGCTGCTTCAAATCCGTAATCAGCGCCGCCCAGCCGCGATCGGTCTCGCGGCAGAGCTGGCGAATCCCGGCGGGCAGGCCGCCGTGACCCCGACCGAGCGCGCGATCCGCACCATCGACTTCCGCCGCGGTCCTGACGGCACCGGCCGGGTGATCGTGCGGCTGACCGACCCGCGCACCCCGGTGAACGTGCGCCAGGAGGGCAGCCAGATCGTCGTGGACTTCGCCGGCACGCTGATGCCCAAGAACCTCATGCGCCGCTACGACGTCGTGGACTTCGCGACCCCGGTGCAGAGCGTCGATGCGCTGCGGGTGGACGGCAGCTCCCGGCTGGTCATCAATGCGCAGGGCGAGTTCGATCAACTCGCCTATCAGTCGGACAACCAGTACGTGGTCGAGGTCAAACCGGCCACCAAGCGCTCCGCCGGCGTGACCGAGAAGAAGGAATACACGGGCGAACGGCTGACCCTGAACTTTCAGGACATCGACGTGCGCTCGGTGCTGCAGCTGCTCGCCGACACCAGCGGCCAGAACATCGTGGTGAGCGACTCCGTGACCGGCAACCTGACGCTGCGCCTGCAGAACGTGCCCTGGGATCAGGCGCTCGACATCGTGCTGCGCACCAAGGGCCTCGACAAGCGCCGCCAGGACAACGTCATCATCATCGGCCCGACCGAGGAACTCGCCGCGCGCGAGAAGGCCGAGCTCGCCGCCCACAAGGAGGTGCAGGAGCTCTCCCCGGTCCATACCGAGTTCATCCAGGCGAACTATGCGAAGGTCGCGGATCTTGCGAAGCTGATCAAGACGACCAACGCCAAGGACTCCATGCTGTCGCCGCGCGGCAGCCTCTCGATCGACGAGCGCACCAACACGCTGCTGGTGCAGGACACCGCCGAGAAGCTGGCCGACATCCGCCGGCTGGTGCAGACCCTGGACGTGCCCGTGCGCCAGGTGCTGATCGAGGCGCGCATCGTGATCGTGAGCGACGCGTTCGAACGCGATCTGGGCGCCCGCTTCGGCGTCACCAGCGCCCAGAAGAACGGCAACAACGGCCTGCTCGCGATCACCGGCAACGGCACCGGTTCCGACACCATGGTCGGCTCCGCTCTGTCGAACCTGCAGACCACCGGCGTGGTGTCGCCGGTCGCGACGCCGGCGCTCGCGAACCGCTACCAGGTGAACCTGCCGGCCGCGAACGTGAACGGCAGCATCGGCATCTCGATCCTGGGCGGCAGCCACCTCGTGGACCTCGAGCTGTCGGCCGCGCAGAACGAGGGCCGCAGCCAGGTCATCTCCTCGCCGCGCGTCATCACGGCGAACCAGAAGCAGGCGACCATCATGCAGGGTGTCGAGATTCCGTACCAGGAATCGGCCTCGAGCGGCGCGACCACGACCCAGTTCCGCGACGCGGTGCTGTCGCTCAAGGTCACCCCGCTGATCACGCCGGACAACCGCGTGATCCTCGACCTGAACGTGAGCGACGACTCGGTCGGCGCGCAGGTCACGAGCGCCACCGGCGGCTACGTGCCCTCGATCAACACCCGCCAGATCATCACCCAGGTGCTGGTCGGCGACGGCCAGACCGTGGTGCTCGGCGGCATCCTGGACACCACGAAGTCCAAGTCCGCCCAGAAGGTGCCCTTCCTGGCGGAGATTCCGGTGCTGGGCAACCTGTTCAAGAGCACCGTCGACATCGACAACAAGACCGAACTCTTGATCTTCATCACGCCGAAGATCCTGAGGGAAGGGTCGAATCTGTACTGACACCGAACACAGGACCGCGAGGTCGCGTGAGGATCGATCGATATGCGTAGACTCTCCCTATTGGCCTTGGTGGCGGCGGCCGCGATGCTCGCCGCCTGCGGCGGCGGCTCGACCCTCGGCGCCGAGGGCGGCGCCGGCGGCACCACCGGAACGACCACGGGCACGGGCACGGGCACCGGCACCGGCACCGGTACGGGCACCGGCACGGGGACGGGCACCACCGTCACGCCGGCCTCGCTCACCGCCCAGACCAACGTCGCCTCCATCCCGGCCGACGGGTCGGCTCCGGCGACCATCACGGTGCTCGCGCGCAACGCCACGAACAACCTGATCTCCGGCGTCACGGTGACCTTCGCGGCCGATTCCGGCGGTGTCGCCGTGACCCAGGCGATCACCGATACCTCCGGCGCGGCGACCGCGACGCTGTCGACCGCGGGCGACACCACCCCGCGCACCATCACGGTGACGGCAACGGCCGGCGGCCTGACGGCGACCGTCAAGGTGCAGGTGGTGGCCACTTCCTCCGCGGCGACCACGGCCGTGTCGACCCTGACCCTGAGCAGCAGCGTGGCCTCGATCCTGAGCGACGGCTCGACCACGGCGACCATCTCGGCGCTGGCGCGCGACGCCGCGAACAACGTGCTCTCGGGCGTGCCCGTGACCTTCACGGCGAGCTCGGGCGCGCTGCAGGTGACGCAAGGCACCACGGACGCCGCGGGCGTCGCGACCGCGACGCTCTCGACCGGCGGCAACTCCACCCCGCGCACCATCACCGTCACCGGCACCACCGGCGGCCTGAGTTCCACCGTCCAAGTGGCGGTGGTCGCGCCCGCGACGCCGACGGCGCCCGTGTACGCGCTCGGCAACGGCACCGGCACCGGCTTCACCGCCGGCGCCATCGCCTTCACCGTGACGGGCCAGCTCGCCGCCGGCGGCACCACCGGCCTGCAGGTGTCCATCGTCGATCAAACGAACACGCTGTACACCGCGGCACCGGTCACGGTCACGTTCAACTCGCCCTGCATCGCCTCCGGACTCGCGCAGATCCTGCCCTCCGGCAGCAGCACCGCGGTCACCACGATCACCACCAGCACGGGCAGCATCAACGCGACCTACGCGGCCAAGGGCTGCAGCGGCTCGGACACGCTGACCGCCACGGCCACGGTGGGCGGCCAGAACGTGTCCGCCACCGGCACGGTGACCATCGCCGCGGCCTCGATCGGCTCGATCCAGTTCGTGTCCGCGACCCCGACCACCATCGGCCTCAAGGGCACGGGGCTCAACGAGACCTCGACGGTGGTGTTCAAGGTGACCGATTCGACGGGCGGTCCCCGCGCGGGGGTCACGGTGTCGTTCGCGCTCAACAGCGTCGTCGGCGGCCTGAGCCTCGCGCCGGCGACCGCGGTGTCGGCGGCCGACGGCACGGTGCAGACCGTGGTGAGCTCGGGCACCGTGCACACCGTGGTGCGCGTGACCGCGAGCATCGCCTCGCCGGCGCTCAGCACCCAGTCGAGCCAGCTCACCGTCACCACCGGCCTGCCGGCCTCGGCGGCCTTCTCGATCGCGGTGGGCGCGGCCACCTACGGGACCAGCAAGAGCAGCTACGCCTGCCCGAACGTGGAGGGCTACAACATCGACGGCGTCACCGTACCGGTGACCGTGCGGCTCGCGGACCGGTACAACAACCCGGTGCCGGACGGCACGGCCGTGGCCTTCTACACCAACGGCGGCCACATCGACGGCAGCTGCGTGACCGGGCCGCCGTCCGGAACCTCCGGACAGGGCGATTGCACGGTCACCTGGACCAGCGCCAACCCGCGCCCCACGACCGCGAGCTCCCCGCCCGTGAAGGCCGATGGACGGGCGCAGATCCTGGCGACCGCGGTGGGCGAGGAATCCTTCACCGACAACAATGCGAGCGGCTTCTACCAGAGCGGCGACCCGTACTCGAATCTCGGCGAGCCCTACCTGGACGCGAACGAGAGCGGCGCCTACGTGCTGGGTGACTACTTCCTGGACTTCAACCAGAACGGCCACTGGGACGCGCCGAGCGGCAGCTTCGTCGGCATCACCTGCACGGGCACCAGCCCGACCTCGACCTGCACCACCTCGACGCTGGCCATCGGCGCCCCGCACCTGGTGATCATGTCGACGAGCGCCTCGAACGTCACGCTCTCGGGGGTCGGCGGCAGCATGACCTCGGGCGGCACCGCCGCCGCGCCCACGCTGTCGATCGCGGCCGGCGCCTCCGGCGCGATCATCCTGAACGTGCAGGACCTGAACGGCAACGCGATGGCGGCCGGCACGGCCATCGCGCTGTCGATCGACAACTCCGCGATCGGCAAGGTGACGCCGACCTCGGCGAACGTGGGCTGCAGCTCCGACCTCGGCGCCACGCAGAACTATCAGTTCTCGTTCATCGCGCAGACGGTGGGCAACGGCACGCTGACCGTGACCGTGACCTCGCCGAGCGGCTCGCAGACCACGCTGCTGATCCCGATCTCGGTGCACTGATCCGACGACCACGAACCCCCGCGGCGCCCGGCTTGGCCGGGCGCCGCGGCGGTCGGCTATGATCACCGACCGTATGCTCACCCGGCGAAACGTCTTCCTGATCGGCCCCATGGGCTCCGGCAAATCCGCCGTGGGCCGCGGGCTCGCGCGGCTCCTGCATCTGCGCTTTCTCGACAGCGACGCGGACATCGAGCACGCGACCGGCGTCGACATCCCCTACATCTTCGAGAAGGAGGGCGAGGCGGGCTTTCGCGTGCGCGAGCGGGAGGCGATCGAACGGCTGACCCGCCTCGAGGGCATCGTGCTCGCGACCGGCGGCGGCGCGGTCATCGAGCCGCAGAACCGGCAGGCGCTGGCCGAGCGGGGGGTGGTGGTGTATCTCGAGACCTCGGTCGAGCAGCAGCTCGAGCGCACCCGCCACACGCGCCACCGCCCGCTCCTGGTCGACACCGACCCGGAACGCAAGCTGCGCGACCTGATGCAGCTGCGCGCGGCGCTGTACGCCGAGATCGCGGATCTGACGGTGAGCACCGACGGGCGCAAGGTGCAGGCCGTCGCCGAGGAGATCCACGAAGCGTTGCAGCGGGCGCGGGCGCCGTAAGGTTCGTATAATCCCCACCGTGCAGACGCTCGACGTAGACCTGGGATCGACCCGTTACCCCATCGCCATCGGCCCCGGCCTGCTGGCCGATCGGGCCCTCTGGGCGCGGCACGTGCCGGGTGCGGACCTCATGGTCGTGACCAACACCACGGTGGC
>JAJXZV010000386.1 GCA_021779875.1 Pseudomonadota bacterium | reverse complement strand
CCCGGGCGCGCCCGCCGCCACGTCGTCGAACAGCACGAGGTCGGCGACGCTGCGCGCATGGGGGCCCACCTGGTCGAACAGGGCGGTGATCGGCACGCAGCCCTCCGTCGCGTATCGGCCCGTGGTCGGTCGAAATCCCTTGATGCCGCACAGCGCCGCCGGAACGCGAATCGAGCCCTCGGTGTCCTCGGCCACCCCCAGCGGCGCGAGCCGCGCGGCCACCGCGGCCGCCGTTCCGCCGCTGCTGCCGCCGGGAATGCGCCGCGGATCGTAGGGATTGCGCACGGCCCCGTAGGCGAGATTGTTGCTGGTCCAGCCGTAGGACAGTTCGTGCAGGTTGGTCTTGCCGAGCACGATGGCGCCGGCGGCGCGCAGCGCGGCGACCACGGGCGCATCGGCGGCCGGCCGGAAATCGCGCAACGCCGGCGTGCCCGCCGTGGTCGGGTAGTCGCGGGTGTTGACGCTGTCCTTGACGGGGATCGGCAGTCCGAACAACGGGCCCGGCGCCGCGCCGGCGCGCCGTTCGAGGTCGCGTGCGCGCGCGGCCTCGAGCACCCGTTCGGGATCGAGGGTGATGAAGGCGTTGAGCGCGTGCGCCGCCCGGCAGCGCTCGAGCAGCGCCCCGGCATAACGCTCCGCGGTGAGTTCGCCGCGCGCCATGCGCGCCACGGCCTCGACCGCGCTCAGGGCGGCGAGTTCATCCCGCTCGCCGGACATCGTCCCGCCTCAACGCCTGACACATGCAATGCACGGCGCCGCCGCCGTTGCCGATCATGGACACGTCCGGGTCGAACACGGTCAGGCCCTCGGCGCGGCAAGCGGCGATCAGGTTCTTGCTCGAGGCCGGCACGAGCACCCGCTCATCGCCGAGCGCGACCACGTTGGTGCCGAGGCGCATCGCGTCGGCGTACGGAACCGGGATGACCCGGATGCGCTTCGATGCCAGCCATTCGATCAGCTGCGGCTCGACGGCCTCGACGCACGCCACGGCGAGCCCCTCGGCGAGCATGCCGATCTGCACGTCGAGGTGCAGGAAGTGCGGGTCGAAGGCGTAGGTGTGAAATTCCCAGCCCTCGGCCTCGAACCAGCGCGCCAACTGGCGCACCGCCGGCTCGATGGAGCGCTCGCCGGAGTAGCCGCACACGGCGACGCCGGGCTCGAGCACCATGAAATCCCCGCCCTCGGCGTTGCCGGCGGTCACCAGGTCGTAGATGGGGATGCCGGCCTCCAGGTAGAAGCGCAGCACGCCGGCGTACTCGCCGCGGCGGTAGGGCTTCTCGAGCTGCATGATGATCGCGCCCCACGGCGTCATGACGCTGCTGTCGCGCGCGAATATCTGGTAGGGGAGCCCCTCCTCGGCCGGCAGGCGGTGCACCGTGACGCCGGCGCGCGCGTAGGCGTCGAGCATCTCCTCGTACTGGCGTCGAGCCGCCGCGTGATCGAAGGTCAGCCCGACCCGCTCGGCGCGTTGCGCGACCGCGTTGCCCGGCTGCCAGGTGAAGTGCTCGACCGGGCCGACCAGCACGTCGCGCAGAGTGCCGTATTCGCTGTCGACCCCCCAGCGCGCCGGCCGCGGCGTGCCTCCCTCGTCGCGCCGGGTCCGCAGCTGGGTCATGGATGCTCCTTGGGGTGGAAGACCAATCGCGCATTATTCAACATTCTTCAACACTCGTTCGCTCTCGAGGACGGCGGCCGTTTCGCTCGACGGGTCGAAGGAACGGCACGACCGCAGGTAGGTTCCACCGGACACCAGCAGGCCGACCAGCCAGCCGAGGTCGACCCCGCCCAGCCAGCGGGCGGCCGGCCCGGTGTACAGATCGGGCAGGACCACGAACGGCAGCGCCGCCGCGAAGCCCGCGAGGTAGGCGGTCAGGCCGCGCGCTCCCCAGGCGCCGTAGATGCCGTGCGGCAGGAAGAACTGCGTGACGGCGTAGCGGCCCCGGCGCACGAAGAAGTAGTCGACCAGATTGATCGAAGTCCAAGGCGCGAGCAGGTACAGCATCATGGTCAGCACCGCGAACACCAGGGAGATGGAGTCGGCGCTGATCGAGAAGGCGATGCCGATGGTGCCGAGCGTGGGGACCAGGATGCCGGCCACGCGCAGCCGCGGCGTCGGCGAGACCTCGAACAGCGAGTTCAGGGCGGTGACGACGGTGAGCATGCCGCTGTAGGCATTGAGCCCCATGGTCGCCACCAGCGCGGCCACCGAGGCGAGCGCCAGCGCCACGCCGAAGCCGGGCAGTACCGCCTCGCCCGCGTCGTGCAGGGCCACCAGGCCGTCGGCGGCGCCCAGCCGGGTGGCGAGCCATGCACCCAGCGTGATCAGCCAGATCGCCGAGCTCGCGGCGCCGAGGAACACCGCGGCGATGATGGCCGCCGGGCGCGTGTGGCGCGGCAGGTAGCGCGAATAGTCCGATACCGAGGGCGCGTAGGTGATGTTGTAGCTCGCGCTCGCGGCGAACTGGCTGACGAAGGCGGCCCAGGTGAACGCGCCGGCCGCCGGGTGCGTGGCCGGCACGCGTCCGGCGGCGATGGCGAGACACAGCAGGGCGTACAGCGGCAGGCACAGGTACAGGCACCACCGGAAGATCCGGTGCAGCCAGTCGTGCCCGTAGATGGCCAGCGTCGCGCTCAGCGCGCACGCGGTCACGATCACGGCCGGCTCGCTCCAGCCGAGGATCCCGTCGAGTCCGTGGGCGGTGAGCACGGCGTTCGCGACATTGAAGCCGACGAAGGTGAACATCGTGCCGATCAGCACCAGGACGACGCCGCGGAAGCCGAATTGCGCGCGGGACTGGATCATCTGCGGCAGGCCGAGTTCCGGGCCCTGGGAGGCGTGGAACGCGACGAACGCCGTGCCGAACAGGATGCCGAGCGCGCCCGCGAGGGCGGTCGGCCAGAACCCCAATCCCATGCTCGGGCCCACGAAGCCGACGGCCACCGTGAAGAAGTGGAAATTGCCGAGGAACCAGAACGGCCCCTGGTCGGCGGCGCGGCCATGGCGTTCGCGTTCGGCGACGTAATCGATGGATCTGCTCTCGATCGGCACTCGTGCACCCCGCTGACGGCCCCCCGCGCCGGGCCGCCGCGGCGCAGGCGGTTAATTGAATTAACCGATAAATAAACTAAACTACGCGCGGCACGCCTGGCAAGATGCGCGCGCGTGCGGTTCGCACCATTTGGGTGCAGGCGGCAAGGATGGGCACGATGAAGAAGAACGGCGGATTGCCGACCCGTGAGAGGATCCTGGACGAGGTCGAGCGGCTGATCGCCTCGAAGGGCGTCTACGGGTTCAAGCTGCGCGACGTGGCCGAGCCGCTCGACGTCCAGGTGCCGGCCATCTACAAGCACTTCCAGAGCCGCGACGACGTGCTGGTCGAGGTGTCGCGGCGGTTCATCGGGCTGCTCGCCGGGCAATTCCAGCCGAATCCGAAGCTCGCCCCGGAAGCCGCGCTGCGGGCCGGCCTCGACCGGTTCGTCGAGTTCAAGCTCGCACATCCGGCCTACGTGCGCCTCGCGCTGGTCGACTTCGCGACGCCCGAGGGCGGCATGGAGTACGTGAAGCTCGCCGCCGGAGGCTCGTTCCAGGACAATTTCTCGGACGGACCGCTCGCCGCCATGCACGCGCGGCTGCGCGCGGTGCTGCGCGCCGGCGTCAGGACGCGGCGCTTCCGCCGCGTGAACGCCACCGACTTCTACCGGGTGGTCAAGTCCGCCCTGTTAATCCGCCTGGTGTTCCCCGACGACGACCTGCTGCTGCGCCGTCCGACCGCCTCGCAGGTGCGCGCCATCCAGCGCTGGCTCTGGGAGATCGCCGCGCGCTACCTGTCAACGCGCGCGTGAGATGCGCCAGATGAGGTTGCCGGCGTCGTCGCTCATGAGCAGCGAGCCGTCGGCGAGCTCCAAGGTCGCGACCGGCCGGCCCCAGACCGAGCCGTCATCGACGATGAAGCCCGTGACGAAATCCTCGTAGCCGCCCGCGGGCCGGCCGCCGCGCATGGGTACGCGCACCAGCTTGTAGCCGGTGCGCAGGCTGCGATTCCACGACCCGTGGAAGGTCACGAAGGCATCGCCGACGTACGCCCGGGGGAAGGCGGAGGCGCCGGTGCTCGCCTCGTAGAACGTCATGCCGAGCGGCGCGGAGTGCGACTGGTACGGGACGTCCGGCACCGTGACCCTGGCGGCCAGATCGGGCCGGTCGCCGGCCAGGCGCGGATCCTCGTGGCCTCCCAAGTAGTACCAGGGCCAGCCGTAGAAGGACCCCTCCGCGAGGTGGGTCGAATAATCCGGCACCAGGTCGTCGCCGAGGCGGTCGCGCTCGTTGGTGGTGCACCACAGGTCGCCGGTCGCGGGCTGGCGCGTGAGGCTCACGCAGTTGCGCAGGCCGGTCGCGAACGGCCGCAGCCCCCGGGGCGACTCGACGTCGACGGTCAGCACCGCGGCCCGGTCGGCCTCGTCGTCCCACGAGGCGCCGAGCCCGTGCGTCCGCTCCCAGGCCGCGGCCTGCGCCGGCGTCTTCTTGGACATGGCCTCGGCGACGTTCGAGGCCGAGCCGATCGATACGAACAGCCGCCGGCCGTCCGCCGAGAAGGCGAGGTCGCGCGTGTAGTGGCCGCCGGTGGGCAGTGCATCGACCACCACTTCGGGCGGGCCGCGCGGCGCGCGGTCGCCCGCCGAGAACGGGTAGCGGATCACGCGGTGGTTTTCGGCCACGTACAGCCAGCGCGGCTCCCGGGCATCGGGCGCGAAGGCGATGCCGAACGGCGTCTTCAGGTCGGCCGCGAACACGGTGACCCGCTGCGCGCCCGCGCCGTCGGCGCGCGGCTGCACGACCGAGATCCGGCCGGCGTCGGTCTCGGTGACCAGGACGTCGCCGTTCGGCGCGAGCAGCATCTTGCGCGGGCCGGTGAGCCCGGTCGCGAAGCGCTCGATGCGAAAGCCCTTCGGCACGCGCGGCGGCGCGCCGGGCGGCGCCGGCACCACGCGGGAACTGTTGCTCGCGGAGGCCGTGTCGAACGGCGCGGGCAGCGCCGCGAGATCGATGCGATGCCGTCGCCCCGGCCGGTCCTGGCGCCAGTCGGCGG
>JAJXZV010000377.1 GCA_021779875.1 Pseudomonadota bacterium | reverse complement strand
GGTCAACCATTGGAACGGCTCCAACAGTTCCGCCGCCTCCACGGCGAGGGCGGAAGCCAGGTTCTTCGGCGAGTGAAACTGGTCCCAGTCCCTCTCCGCCGCGAACGCACGCAATTCGTCGCGCAGTTCGGTCAGTTCTGACATAAGGGTGATCCCTGCGTTTCGATCGTACTCGTGGAAGACCCGAGTGCATGATCGCACGGAGTGCTTGAATTCACTTCACCGCGCTCCACCCACCGGCCCGGCCTCGTTGAACAGAGCGATATAGGGCGCATAACGGAAGCGCCGGTTTCGCGCGTAGCCGGTCATCTCGCTGAGCACGCCCAGTTTCACGAGCCGCGACACCAGGCTGTTGGCCGCCGCGTAGGTGGTGCCGATCAGCTTCTGCACGTCGCCCACCGCGACGATCGGCCGGTCGAACAGCGATTCGAGCACCTTGTGGCCGTTGCCGGCCGCGCGACCGAGTTGTGCCGTGATCGCGGCACGGTGCTCCTCGCGCAGTTGCAGGACCCGCCGGGCCGTCTCGGCCGCTTCGCCGGCCACCTCGATCACGCCGCGCAGGAAGAACGCGAGCCACGCTTCCCAGGCGCCCCGGTCGCGGACCGCCTGCAGGTGCTCGTAGTACGCCTGCCGGTGTTGCTTGAAGTAGTGCGACAGATACAGTACCGGCTTGTGCAGCACGCCGTGCTCGGTGAGCAGGAAGGTGATCAAAAGACGGCCTACGCGTCCGTTGCCGTCGAGGAACGGATGGATCGTCTCGAACTGGACATGCGCGAGTGCAATCTTCACGAGCGGCGGCAACTCGTCGTGCGCATGCAGGAACGTCTCGAGGTCTCCCAACGCCGCAGGCACTGCGGCGTGTGGGGGCGGCACGAAGGTGGCCGTGTTGAGCGTGCACCCCGCCGCGCCGATCCAGTTCTGGCTGGTGCGTAGTTCCCCGGGCGTGAGCTTGCCGCCCCGCACGTCGCGCATCAATTCCGCGTGGATCTCGCGGATCAACCGCACCGATACCGGCAGCTCGGCGAGCCGGGTCAGTCCGTGGTTCATGGCGCGCACGTAGTTGATCACCTCGTCGACGTCGCGCGGCAGGTTCTGCTCGAAGAGCTGTGCCTCGGCGGCAAGGACATCCTGCAGGGAGCTTTGCGTGCCCTCGATCTGGCTCGAGAGCACCGCCTCCTTGCGCACATACATGAAGACGAATAGGTCGGGGTTCGGCAGGGTGAGCACCGAACCGTCGAGGCGGCCCAGCGCCCGGTCGGCGGCGGACAGCAGGCCTTGGAGCTCGCCGCCCAGCTCGATGGCGGGTTGCGGCGGAAGAGGTGCCGGCATGAATGCCTGGTACCCCGTGGGCTGCGTGATGTAGCGTCCCGCTCGACTCGCGGATTCGGTCTGGGCCGCCATCCTGAAGCCTGCCTTTCGTATGGGGCTAAATTTGCTCCATACGATAGGTTACCTTTAACAAGAAGGGAAGGCGGCCGCCTTGTAGGGGTAGCTCCCGAGCTTCTGCATCGGAAAGTGACGCCAACCACCGGCGCGACGGCGCCGGTGCGTCATGACGGTGGGCGCCTGCCTACCGGCTCGGCTCGTTCGCCCCAGGCTCCATGGTCATCTCGGGCTCGAGCGACCCCGCCCATCTCGCCGCGATGGCGAGCGTGGTCAACACCGCGAAGGTGGCGACCAGCGTCTTGATCGGGTGGTGCCAGAACAGCCAGAGCATGGTGGTCGCCGACAGGGCGACTACACCCATATAAGCCGCGATGCCCGGCCGGGCACGGCTCGAATCAGTCATTTATGCCAACCTCGCGTGGATATCCACCGACCCCGTCACACTTTATACATGTTGATGTGGCAAGGAGCCATACGGCGAAACCCCTAAAAGCGGGTAGCCGCGATTCCCGATCGCTCAAATTTGCCCACGGGTGGCATCGGCATTCCGACCAACGGATCCCGGGGCGTGCCGGTCTCAGCCGAGCAGGGTCTCTCGGCGCCACAAACGCACCGTGGCCGCGACCAGCAGCGCCGCCCAGGCGAGCGCGGCGCCGGCCGAGATCAGCAGGTCCGGCGCGGCCAGCGACTGCTCCTTGAGCACGCGGGTCATGAGCAGGTGCTGGCTCAGGGACGGCACCAGCATGAGCGCGCGCCGCGCTTTGAGCGCGTAGATGCTCGCGAAGGCGATCGGCAGGGTCGGCACCAGCAGCACCACGCCCAGATAGGTCTGCGCCTCCCGATAGCTGCGGGCGAAGGAGGCCACGAAGGTCATCAAGGCCGCCCCGAGCGGTACGAACGGCAGACACACTCCAACCAGCACCACGGCCGTGCGCGGCGTGAGATTCGCGCTCATGCCGAACCGGCCGAACGGCACGAAATGGAACACCGCCACGAACGCGGCCAGCGAGATCGCGAGCGACAGCGCCATGTAGGCGCAGGTCGCGAGCAGCTTGCCGCCGACCAGCGCCAGCCGGTCGACCGGCAGCGCGAGCAGCGCCTCGAGCGAGCCGCGCTCGCGCTCGCCCGCGGTCGAATCGATGGCGAGGTACATGCCGCCGATCAGCATCGCGAACAACACGAGATACGTCATCATGCCGAGCACCAGCGCGGCCCGGTCCGCGGGGGTGGCCACGTCCACCTCGTCCACGGCGATCGGCACCGCGAGCAGCGGATCGACCCCGCGGATCTGCAGGCGCGCCTGGCCGATCGCGCCCGAGTACGCCGCCAGCAGCCCGCGCAGGCGCTCGACCGACCGGTGCGCCTTCGAGTCGGTGCCGTCGGTGACCAGTTGCAGGGGGGCGGGCAGGCCGGCGCGCAGCCGCGCCGGGAATTCCGGCGGCACGATCAACACCAGCGGCGCGCCGCCCCGTTGCACCAGCGCGCGCGCCGCCTCGAGATCGAGCGCGCGCGCCTCGACGCGCACGCCGTGCTCGGCCAGGAATTGCATCAGGTGGGGCGCGTCCCCGGCCCCCGCCACCGTCGCCGCCACCGGCCGGTCGACCGCGTCGGCGTTCTGCTCGAGGATCCTCGACACCATGAAGCCGAACACCAGCGGCCCGAACAACGGACCGAACAGCAGCGCCGACCAGAGCGTGCGGCGGTCGCGCAGGTTCTCGCGGAACTCCTTGCGAAACACCGTGAGCAGCGCGCCCATCACGCGCCCGCTCCGCGCGACTCGAGCACCGCCAGGAACGCCTCCTCGAGGCTCGCCGCGCCGCTGCGCGCGCGCAGCGCCTCCGGCGGCGCATCCGCGAGCACCCGGCCTTCGCCGATGATCACCACCCGGTCGCACAGCGCCGCCACCTCCTGCATCACGTGCGAGGAGAACAGGATGCAGCGGCCCTCGTCGCGCAGCGCCACGAGCAGGCTGCGCAGGCTCCGGATGGCCATCACGTCCAGCCCGTTGGTCGGCTCGTCGAGGATCAGATTGCCCGGGTCGTGCACCAGCGCGCGGGCGAGCGCCACCTTGATGCGCTCGCCCTGCGAGAAGCCCTTGACCCGGCGGTCGATGATCTCCCCGAGCCCGAGCGAGTCCGCGAGCGCCTCGATGCGCCGCCCGAGCGGCGCCCGCGCCATGCCGTGCAACGCGCCGAAGTAGGCGACGTTCTCGCGCGCCGTCAGGTTCTGGTACAGACCGGCCGCGTGCGGCAGCACCCCGAGGCGCGCGCGCGCCGCCGACACCTCGCCGCGAATGTCGATGCCGTCGACGCAGGCCCGGCCCGCATCCGGCCCCAGCACCCCGTAGAGCATGCGCAGGGTGGTCGACTTGCCCGCACCGTTCGGACCCAGCAGCCCCGTGATCTGCCCGTCGCGCGCCGCGAAGGACACGTCCCGCACCGCCTCGACGGCGCCGAACCGCTTGCACAGGCCCGACGCCTCGATCACGGCGCGGGCCCCGTCGGCCCGAGAAAGAACGGCGCCGGCCGATGGCCCGCGGCACAGGTCACGTCGAGCGCCGCCGGATCCGGCTTCTCGAGAAACTCCGCCAATATCCTCGGCACGCACCCGGTGCCCGCCTGTCCGTGTCCTTCGCCCGGCAGCACCAGGTGCCGGTGGCGCGTGAGCCCGCGCGCCGCGCGCTCGGCATCCGCGGGCGGGGTCACCGGATCGGCCTCGCCCGAGAGCAGCAGGGTCGGCACGTCGCTGTCGAGCGGCGCGCGCAGGTCCGCAGCCACCGGGCCGCGCGGCCAGATGCGGCAGATCTCGGCGAGCGCATCCAGCTGCTCGAGCCCGAGGAAGGTGTCCTCGAGACGCGCGCGCGCCGCCGCGGTCAGCTCGAAGAACGGCACGTCCTCGCTGCACACCACGGTGTTCTGCATGCCGCTCGCGAGCTGCGTGCCGAGCGCGCGGCCGACCAGCAGGCTCTGCGCCGCGAGCGGCGCCAGGTCGCCGGCCGCGCCGCGCTGGATCAAGGCCGGCAGCAGCGCCGCCTGCGAGGCGCTGTACGACAGGAAACGCAGCGCCGCGCCGAGCATCCCGCGCCCGAAGCGCAGGGTGCGCGGCTGGTCGGTGCTCGGATCGTCGAGCTTCAGCATGACCGTCTCGGCGCCGAAGCGCGCGCGCAGGCCGGCGTAGTCGCGCTCGAGGTCCGGGAACGCCGCCGCGCACTCGGCGGCGCCGCGGCAGCGGCTGAGGATCGCCTGCAGGGCGCGCTCGGCGTCGAGCGGCGTCTCGAGGCCGATGGCCTGGCCGGGATAGGTCACGCCGTCCAGGATCACCGCCTCGGTGGCCTCGGGATGGCGGCGCATGTAGAGCTCAGCCATGCGGGTGCCGTACGAGGCGCCGTACAGATCGATGCGCGCGTAGCCGAGCGCCCGGCGCACCGCGTCCAGGTCGCCGACCGCGATGCTGCTCGTGTAGAAACGCACCCGCGGCCCGAGCCGCTCGAGGCAGGCACGGGTCGCCGCGCGCAGCGCCGGCAGCGAGTCCTCGCCATCCTGCGCGTCCTGCGGGTAATCGCAGTCGAGCGGCGCGGACCGGCCCGTGCCGCGCTGATCGAGCAGCACGATGTCGTGGTCGCGGTGGACGCGGGCGAACGCGCCCGCGAGCAGCGCGTACAGATCGCTGGCCGCCTGGCCGGGACCGCCGGCCAGCAGGAACAGCGGGGCGGCGGCG
>JAJXZV010000217.1 GCA_021779875.1 Pseudomonadota bacterium | reverse complement strand
ATGAGTTGAACCGCCTGCGGCAGATCCTGCGGAAGGCGGACGTCGACGTGCTCGTGATCCGGGTCGGCGACTGATCGCGGCGCCGGGTCAGTCCTCCCCCAGGTGCCGGAAGTCGACGCCCAGGGCACGGAGCTTGCGGTAGAGGTGGGTGCGCTCCATGCCGACCCGCTTGGCGAGCTGCCCGACCTTGCCGTTGCACAACAGCAGCTGCTGCTGCAGATAGGCGCGCTCGAAATGCTCCCGTGCCTCGCGTAACGGCATGGCGAGCAGGTCCTGTTTCACCAGCGGCTCGTCGCCGGCCAGCTTCACCTCGAGCTCACGCTCCACCTCGTCGAGGCGGATCTCCTCGCCGGATCCCAGCACGAGCATGCGCTGCACGAGGTTCTTGAGCTCCGCGATGTTGCCCGGCCACGGATAATTGCGCAGCCGGTTCTGGGCGGCGACGCTGAAGCGCCGCAGCGGCAGGTGCTGGTCGTCCACCAGCCTGTCCACGTAGTAGCGCAGCAGGTCGGGAACGTCCTCGGCGTAGTCGCGCAGCGACGGCACGCGCAGCGTGATGACGTTGAGCTGGACCGCGAGATCGCGCCGGAACGGCTCCGGGGAGCAGCGCTGCTCGAAGCCCTCCTGCGCCGAACTGATCCAGCGCACGTTGAGCGGCAGGCGGTCGCGGCCGCCCACCCGGGTGAAACCGCGCTGTTCGACCGCCCCCAACAGCACCTTTTGCGCCTCGCTCGAGAGGTCCTCCAGACCGCCGAGGTACAGCGTGCCGCCCGCCGCCTGGTCGAATGCGCCGGGATGCACCTTGCCGTCGTGCTCGGCGCCGAACAGCGCCGCCGCCGGGTCCGGCCCCAGGCTCGCGGCGACGACCATATGGAACGGCTTGCCGGCGCGCGCGCTCAAGGAGTGCAGGTAGCGCGCGTAGGCCTCGCGACCGGAGCCCAGTTCACCCAGCAGCAGCACCGGCGAGGAACTCGCGGCGGCGTGCTGGACCTGCTCGCGCAAAGCCTGCGTGAGCCGGCTCTTGCCGACCGGCACGGCGAGCGCGAGCCCCTGCCCTCTCTCGGACAGCCGCTTGCGCATGCCGGCGGCGAGCGCGCGCTCGACGGTCTTCAGCAGCTTGGTGAGCGACAGCGGCTTTTCGACGAAATCGAAGGCGCCGAGGCGCGTCGCCTCCACCGCCGTCTCGACCGTGCCGTGGCCGGACATCATCACCACGGGACAGTCGTAACCCTGCATGGTCGACCACTCGCGCAGCAGCGTGATGCCGTCGGTGTCGGGCATCCAGATGTCGAGCAGCACGAGGTCGGGCGCGTCGGCCGCGCGCGCCGCGCGCGCCTCGGCGGCATTCGCCGCGGTCTCCACCTCGTAACCCTCTTCGGCGAGGATCTCCTTCAACAGACCGCGGATGTCGGCCTCGTCGTCCACCACCAGAATCCTAGAAGCGGTCATGCGCGTTCTCTCCTCAGTTCGGCCCTGCGAGGCTCTCGTCCGCTGACGGGGCGGGCGGCCTCGCCGAGCGGCAGGACGATCCGCACGCGTGCACCGCCGGTGCGCTGATTGTCGGCTTCGATCCGGCCGCCATGTTCCTCGACGATCTTCTTCACGATCGCGAGCCCGAGCCCGGTGCCCTTCGGCTTGCTGGTGACGTACGGATCGAAGATCGTGCCGATCAGATCGCGTGCAAACCCGGGACCATTGTCCGTGACGACCAGCGCGGCCGCCGGCATTCGCCCGTCGTCGATCAGCTGCGTCTCGATCTCGACCAGGGGGTCGGTTCGGCCTTCGAGCGCCTCGAGCGAATTGGTCAGCAGGTTGTTGAGTATCTGCCGGATGCGCATGCGATCGGCGGCGATCGGCGGCAGCTCCGGCTCGAGCTTCAACCGGATGACCGCCGCACCCTCCTGCGCCCGATACAGGTCCGCCACCTCGACGATCAGCTGGTTCAGGTCGAAGTGGGAGAACAGCATGTCGGGCGCGCGCGCGTACTCGCTGAAGGCGTTCACCATCTGCTTCATCGCGTCCACCTGCGCGATGATGGTCTGGGTCGCGCGCTTGAGGACCTGCGCGTCCTCGGTGTTCATCCCGCGCAGGAGCTTGCGCTGCATGCGCTCGGCCGAGAGCTGGATGGGCGTGAGCGGGTTCTTGATCTCGTGCGCGAGCCGGCGCGCCACCTCGCCCCAGGCCGCGTCGCGCTGCGCCTGCAGGAGCGTGGTGATGTCGTCGAACACCAGCACCATCCCCGGTGCGTCGCCGTCGCCCGGCAGAGCCGTGCAGGCGCACATGAGCACGCGCCGGCCGGAATCGGCCGGCAGCTCGATCTGCTCGCGCCAGTCGCGCTCCTCGGCCGCCAGGTGCGCGCGCACCCGGCCGAGAAACTGCGCGAACAGGGGACCCTCGCCGAGCGACTCGTCGAAGGGCCTGCCGATCGCCCCCTCGAGGTCGACGCCGAGGATCGCGCTCGCCGCCTGATTGGCGGTGCGGATGGTGAGTCCGGGCTCGAGCGACACGACCCCGGTCGACAACCGCGCGAGGATCACGGCGAGGCTCGCGCGCTCGGCTTCCACCGCCTGCTGGCTGCGCCGCGTCTCGTCGCGCGCCCGCGCCAGGCGCTTGGTCATGTCGTTGAACGAGGTGACCAGGAAGCCCAGCTCGTCGCGCGAGGGCAGCGGCAGCCGGGTGTCGAAATTGCCCTTCGCGACCGCGCGCGTGCCGGCGATCAGGTCCTGCAGGGGCTGCACCAGGCGCTGGGCGGCGAAGAACGCGCCGTACACCGCGGCGATCAGCGACATCAGCACGACGAAGCTCAGGATGAGCAGAAAGGTGGATTTGAGCGGACGGCGCAGCTGCACGAGATTCGCATACTGCGTATAGGAGCGCTGCACGGTGTCGGCGAGCTGGCTCAGCTGCTGCGGCACCGGATACAGGCCGATCAGGATGCGCGAGCCCGGACCGCCGGCCGGATCGATGGGCGCGGCCGCGCGGATCACGTAGCCGCCGACGGAGTCCGTGTCCAGGCTCACGTAGGTGCGCCCGAGCCGCAGCTGCAGGATCATCTCGTCGGTCGCCGGAGCCGGCAGCGTGTCCATCGGCCGGTCGGAACTGGTGGCGACGATCCGGCCCCGCGGACCGGTCACGGTGAACTCGAGCGCCGCGCTCTCTCGCCGCTCGCGGTCGAGGGTCGGAATCAGCTCGAAGTCGCCCAGGCCGGCGAGCCCTTGGGCGACGACCTGGGTGTGCTGCAGGAACTCGCGCACCCGCACGTCGAGCGCGGCGTGCGACAGCTCCCGGGTGTCCTTCAGGCCCTGGCTGACCCCGAGCTCGAACCAGCTGTCGATGCCGCGATTGAGGAACTGCAGCGAGAAGTAGTACACGACCAGGATGGGCGCCACCGCCAGGGCGCTGAAGATGGCGACCGTGCGGCCCTTGAGGCCCGAGCCCGGCACGTGCCGGCGATAGTCGCGGAACAGCCGGGTGAGCTTCACCGCCAGCAGCCCCAGCAAGGTGCACAGTCCGGTGACGTTGATGATCAGGATCCACGGCAGCCAGCGGTCGAAGCCGGCGGAATCGCGCGACACCGATCCGAGCAGGTACAGCGCGACGAGCCACAGCACGACGCCGGCGGCGGCCGCCCCCGTCGCGCCGTGTCGGCGAATCAGGGCCGGAAGATCCATGTGTACCAGTCGCTCTCGCGATGCCACTCGCTCACCCAGAACATGAGCACCCGCAGGCTGAACGGCACCGATCCGTAGTCGAGCTTGGCGCGCAGGCTGACCGCGTAGCGCCGCCCCTCCTGGGTCAGCGACTTGTCCAGCACCGGCAGGCCGCGCACCTCGGACAGCACGTCGAGCGCCGCATCCAGGGTGCCGATCGATTCCTGCTGGCCGCTGTTGTCGTTGCGCAGGATGTAGCGCGCGCTCACGGCGTTGTACTGCAGGTGATAGCGCTGGGTGAGCTCCGCCACCCGGGCGTTCGGCGCCCACTGGCGCACGCGCTCGATGTCGATGTCGAGTTCGAGAGACAGCGGCACGCCGTCGGCGAGCCCGCGGCGCACCGCGTCGCTCACCGGCAGATCGAAGCGGGCATCGAGGTGGTAGACCCCGTCCTTGAGTTCGAGATTCGCCGAGCGCACGTCGAAGCGGCCGTCGAGACCCTCGGCGCGCAATGCGAAGGGCGTCCAGCACAGGATGCACAGCAGGGCGGCGAGCAGCCGGGATTTTGCGGAGGGTGCGTTCATCGTCTTCGGAGGGCAGCATAATAGAAGCCGTCGGCCCCCGCCTCCCCGGGCAGGATCTGCACGCCGAGGCCGTCGAACTCACCGAATCCGGGCCAGCCGCCCCACTCGGCCGGCGGCACGCAGCGCGCGTCCGGCGTGCCGGCAACGAAGGCCGCGACCAAGTCGTGGTTCTCCGCGCGCGTCACCGTACAGGTCGCGTACACGAGCAACCCCCCCGGGGCCAGCAGCGGCCAGGCCGCCGCCAGCAGCCGGATCTGCAGCGCGGGGTTGCGGGCCAGGTCCGCGGCGTGCCTGCGCAGGCGGATGTCGGGGTGGCGGCGGATCACCCCGAGCGCCGAGCAGGGGGCGTCGAGCAGGATGCGATCGAAAGGCCGCCGGTCCCACCAGGCATCGGGCGCGCCGGCATCACCCGGGATGAGCTCGGCCTGCAGCGCGCCACGCCGCAGATTCTCGCGCACCCGGTCGAGGCGGACGGCGTCGACGTCGACGGCCACCAGTCCGGCCAGGTCCGGTTGACGCTCGGCGATCAGCGCCGTCTTGCCGCCGGGGGCGGCGCAGGCGTCGAGCACGCGCAGCCCGGGCGCGAGCGCCAGGGGAAAGAACACGCATTGAGCGCCGAGGTCCTGCACCGAGACCAGGCCCTCGGCGAAGCCCGGCAGATCGGCGACGTCGCAGGGCGCGTCGAGAACCACGGCGTACGGCACGTCCGGGGCGGCCTGCGCGCCGATTCCCGCCGCCCGCAGTCGCTCCAGGTACAGAGGCGCCGTGGTCCGCCGCGCGTCGACCCGCAGCCACATCGGCGCCTGCGCATCGGACGCGGCCAGCACCTGCGTCCATTGGCGGGGCCAGTCGGCACGCAGGCGGTCGGCGAGCCAGCCGGGCGCGGCGTGGCGTGCGGCCGGATCGCGCGCGATCG
>JAJXZV010000340.1 GCA_021779875.1 Pseudomonadota bacterium | reverse complement strand
CCCGGGTCGCCCCGGGCGAGGAACTTCTGCGGCGCATCGGCGCGGACCCCGCGGATCTCGCGGCCCGGCTCGATCTCGCGCGCCGCTACGTCGCCGAGCGCGCCTACCCCGAGGCGCTCGACCAGCTGCTCGAGATCATCGTTCGCAACCGCCGGTTCGGCGACGATGCCCCGCGGCGGCTGATGCTCTCGGTGTTCGATCTGAGCGCGGCGAATGCGCCGCTGGTCGCCTCGTATCGGCGCCGCCTGTCGGCGGCACTCAATCGCTGAGCCGCCGGACGGCGGCGGCTGGCCGCCCTCACTCGGCCGGCGCGGCGCCTCGCAGATCGTTCTGCAGGTCGAGCGCGCCTGGCAGCGCCCAGGCGAGCCATTGCTGATGCAGCAGGGCGACGGCGACGCACGCGAGCGCGGCCAGGGCGCCGAAGGTGGCGAAGCCGTACTGGTAGCTGCCGGTGCTCTCTTTCGCGATGCCCATGACCACGGGCAGATAGAAGCCGCCGATGCCGCCGGCGGCCCCGATGATGCCGGTCATGAGGCCGGTTCGGCCGCGCCAGCGGTGCGGCACCAGCTGGAAGGTCGCGCCGTTGCCGAGCCCGAAGCAGAGGTACAGCGCCGCGAGCAGCATCAATCCGCCCGCGAGCGGCGGCATCAGCGCGGCGAAGATGAAGTTGCACAGCGAGATGCAGGCGAGCAGCACGAGCAGCACCCGCACCCCCGAGACCTGATCGGCGATCCAGCCGCCGACGGGCCGCACCAACGCGCCGGTGAACGACAGGGCCGCCATCATCAAACCGGCCGTCACCTTGGTGAGCGCGTATTGCGTGGTCAGCAGCAGGCTCACGTACGAGGACATGCCGACGAAGCCGCCGAAGGTGATGCTGTAGACCAGCATGACGACCCAGGTGTCGCGTTCACCGAGCACCGCGAGGTACTTGCGCGGCAGCACCGCGAGCGCCAAGGCCGCGCCGAGCACCGGCAGCAGCAGCAGCCCGGTCCGTCCGCGTCCGAAGGCGCCGGCCTCCACCAGCTGCACGAGTCCGATGATCCCGGCGAGCGACACGGCGAACCCGGCGAAGGCGCGCGCGCCGCTGCCCGACTTGGCGCTGCGGTCCTCGGCCCAAAGCAGGATGGCGAGCGCGGTGAGCGCGAGCAGCGGCAGGGCGGCGAAGGTCGCCCGCTGCCATCCCCAGCTCTGCGCGAGGCTCGGGAACAGGAAGCCATCGACGACCGCGCCGATGTTGCCGGCCGCCGCGAGGCCGAGCACCAATCCTTGCACCTTCGGCGGGTAGCTGCTGCCGGCCATGGGCAGGGCGATGGCGAAGCTGGCGCCGCCCACGCCGAGGAAGCCGCCGAGGACGAGCAGTCGCGTGTAGGTGGGCTCGATCGGCAGCATCAGCAGCAGCGAGGGCAGCGCCGACAGCGCGATGCCCATGAGCGCGAGCTTGCGGCCGTGCACCGATTGGAACAGGTTCCCGAGCGTGACCCGCACGATCGAGGCGGCCAGCACCGGCACGGCGACCAGGAAGGCCGCCTGCGTCGGCGACAAGCCGAGCTGCTTGGCGATGAACGGCGCGAGCGGCCCGAACATCACCCAGGTCGTGAAGCCGGTGTCGAAATACAAGAAGCAGGCGAGCAGGGCCTTCCAGTTGCCACTTCGCAGGGATGCCAGGATGTCGGCCATTGACGATGCTCCGGGTTCAGGCGGGGCGCGGTGCCGGCGGGCGCGTTGCTGCGGCACCGCACGACTCCGCGATGATCCCGACCGTGCAACTCGGATGCCATCGAGGTCCCATCGCGAATGAAGCTTATGGTTCAGGTACTTGAGGCCGGCTAGAGCGCTCGTCGGGCGCCCGCCGGCGGACGGCGGGCCTCGTCCGGGGGCACGGCCGTCGTTCCATTGCACGCATTCGGTGCGCGACCGCGCTGGGCTTGCCGGTCGCGAACCGGTAGGCTGCCTGCCTTCGCACCCGAATCGGGCGCGCACGCCACCGCGAGCCGAAAGCATGCTGAAAGCCATTACGATCCAGACGGAACACTCGGCGGCGTTTCGCTTCCTGCAGGGGGATCTCGAGGCCACGGCCACCGTCTGCCGCAAGCCCGAGGACGCCTGCGCCCGGAGCCTCGTGTACGTGAGCGATCCCGAGCAGCTCGCGCAGGCGATGCGCCAGCGGGCCGCGATCCTCATCATGCACGAGAAGGTCCTCGACTCGGCGAGTCCGATCGAGGGCATGGCCGGCTGCGTGTTCGCGGTGCGCGCCGTGCCGATGGCCATGGCCACCTTGTTCCGTTATTTCGACTGCAAGGCGGCACGCTTCACGCAGTGGGGCGGACGGCATCCGACCGCGCTGGTGCACGAGGCCGCGGTGATCGGCAGGGACGTGGTGCTCGGGCCGTATTGCGTGATCGGCGCGGGCGCGGTCGTCGGCGACGGCTGCATGATCGGCAGCCATGCCGTCGTCGAGGAAGGCGCGCGCGTCGGCGAGCGAACGCTGCTGCACCCGCACGTGTTCGTCGGCGCGCGCTGCGAGATCGGCGCCGATTGCGAGATTCATCCGCATTCGAGCATCGGCAGCGACGGCTTCGGCTACGCGGTCGACGGCCAGGGCAAGGCCCACAAGATACCGCAGCTCGGAAACGTCGTGATCGGCGATCGCGTCGAGATCGGCAGCAACTGCGCCATCGACCGGGCGACCATCTCCTCGACCCGCGTCCGCTCCGGAGCCAAGCTGGACAACCTGTGCCACATCGCCCACAACTGCGATCTCGGCGAGGACGGCATGTATACGGCAGGCTTCATGATGGCCGGTTCGACGACCATCGGCCGGCGCTTCATGACCGGCGGCAACACCGTCGTGTCGGCGCACCTCACGGTCACGGACGACGTCATCCTGGCCGGACGGTCCACGGTGACCAAGGACATCACCGAGCCGGGCGCCTATGGCGGCTATCCGCTGCAGCCGTTGAAGGAGGCGCTCAAGACCCTCGCGAGCCTGGCCGGTCTGACCGCCATGCGCAAGGATCTGCGCGAGGTCGTGCGCCGGCTGGGCATGTGTCCCAAGGAGTGAGCTAGTGCAGCGGCACGAATCCGTGACGCTTGAAGGCGGCGTCGGCGGCGGGTGAGGCCAGGAAGGCCATGAACCGCGCGGCGTCCGGACGCGCCGCGGTCGTGAGCGCGATCGGATAGCGGATGGGCGGGTGGCTGTCGGCGGGGAACACGTCGACCACGCGCACCCTGGGGTCGATGCGCGCATCGGTTGCGTACACGATCCCGAGCGGCGCCTCGCCGCGATCGACCAGGGTGAGCGCCGCGCGCACGTTGTCCGCGCGCACGAGGCGGTTCGCGACCCCCGGCCATGCGCCCAGGTGCTCGAGCGCCGCCCGCGCATAGCGGCCGACCGGCACCGCGTCCGGATCGCCGGTGGCGAGCCGGCCCGTGCCGAGGGCCGCGGCCAGCGCGAAGCCGGGCGCGATCCGCAGCTCGATCCCGCTGTCCGCGGGCGCCACCAGCACCAAGCGGTTGCCGAGCGCGTCGCGGCGCGAATCCGCACGGATGAGGCCGCGCGCCTCGAGTTCGTCCATCCATTCGAGGTCGGCGGAGAAGAACACGTCCGCCGGCGCGCCGGACTCGATCTGGCGCGCGAGCGCCGAACTCGCGGCGAACGAGAGCCTGACCGGAATCGATTCGGCGGCCGTGAAGTCGCCCGACACCTCCTGCAGCGCATCCGTCAGCGATGCCGCGGCGAACACGGTGATGGCCGGGCGATCGGCCGCGCAGGCGCCGCCGGCCGGAGACAGGACGAGGGCGAGCAGCGGCG
Organism: Pseudomonadota bacterium; assembly: GCA_021779875.1. Lineage (GTDB taxonomy): Bacteria > Pseudomonadota > Gammaproteobacteria > Steroidobacterales > Steroidobacteraceae > Bog-1198. Next base: position 1,349 of record JAJXZV010000340.1, on the reverse strand, counting down.
CGAGGGCGGCAAGGCGCACGTCAATCGCCCTGGTTCGCGTACCGCTTGACCACCTCGTACAGGAACCGGCGGCCCTCGAGCAGCGACTTCACCCGGATGCGCTCGTCGAGACCGTGCGCGTGGCTGCCTTCGGCGTCGTGGAACATGCCGGACAGGCCGTAGGTCGGAATGCCCGCGGCATTCAGGTACCGGCCGTCGGTGGCGCCGGTCGCCATGGTCGGCACGATCGCGACGCCGGGCCAGAGGGTCTCGGCGACCTCGCGCACCGGACCCAGAATGCGCGCGGTTAGCGGCGGCGGCGACGAGGCGATGCCCGCATCCCCGGTGGGCGCCACAGTGATCGAAGGATCCGCGAGCACGGCGACGATCTCGCGCTCGACGTCGGCGATCGGCACCCCGGGCAGGATGCGGCAATTGACGTTGGCGCGCACGTGCTGCGGCAGCGCGTTCGGCGCGTGACCGCCGCTGATCTGCGTGACCACGCAGGTGGTGCGCAGCATGCCGTTCCAGCCCGGATTGATCGCCCACAGCCGCTCGACCGCCGCCTCGTCGCCGGGGTCGGCCAGCACGGCGCGCATGTCCGCGGCCACGACCGGTTCGACCAGCCCGAGCTGCGCCTCGAAGTAGCCCCGCGTGGCGTCGTTCAGGGCGACCTTGAAGTCGTGGTGCCCCAGGCGCGCGAGCGCCTCGCTCATGCGCACGATGGGATTGCTCTTGGTCGGCCGTGAACTGTGGCCGCCGGGGTCCGACGCGTCCAGCTGGAAGTCCTGGTAGACCTTTTCGCCGGCCTGGATCTGCAGCGCCACCGGCTTGCCCGCCGCATCGAGCTCCCCGCCCGCCCCCTCGTTGAGCGCGAAGGCCGCGTCCAACACCTTCGGCTGGGTGTGCAGCAGCCAGTCCACGGAGTTGAAGACGTTCGGGGTCTCCTCGCCGCAGGTGAGCGCGAGCTTGATGTCCCGGAGCGGCTCGAAGTGCTCGCGCCGGTAGCGGATCACGCTGTCGGTGAACACCGCCGCCATGGCCTTGTCGTCCGAGGCGCCGCGGGCGTAGAACCAGCCGTTCTCCTCCGCCAGCTTGAACGGATCCCGCCGCCAGTCCGCGCGCTTCGCCTCCACCACGTCGATGTGGGCGAGCAGCAACAGGGGCTTCAGATGAGCGTCGCGGCCGTGCAGGGTCGCGACCAGCGCGCCGTCCTGCGGCCGGTCGGCGGGCGCGAGGATCCGCAGGTCCGCGGCCGGAATGCCGGCCGCGGCCAGGCGCGTGCGCATGGCCTGCGCCGCGCGGGTGCAGCTTCCGGCGGAGCGGGTGGTGTCGATCTCGATCAGTTCCCGGTACAGACCGCGGAACTC
>JAJXZV010000320.1 GCA_021779875.1 Pseudomonadota bacterium | reverse complement strand
GTGCACCCCGACCTATCTCGGCGCCCAGGCGCAGCGGCTCGCCAAGGAGTGGCCGAGCATCAGCACCAAGGTGCTCGACCAGCCGGCGATCAAGGCGCTGAAGATGGGCGCCTTCCTCGCCGTCACTCGGGGCTCCGAGCAGCCGCCGCGGCTCATCGTGTGCGAGTACCGCGGCGGGCGCAAGGGCGCCGCGCCGATCTGCCTCATCGGCAAGGGCATCACGTTCGACTCCGGCGGCATCTCGCTCAAGGATCCGCCGTCCATGGACGAGATGAAGTTCGACATGTGCGGCGCGGCCGCGGTCCTCGGCGCGCTGCGCGCGGCGGCCGAGCTCGCGCTGCCCATCAACCTGGTGGCGATCGTGCCCACCTGCGAGAACATGCCGAGCGGCAAGGCGACCAAGCCGTCGGACATCGTCACGAGCATGTCGGGGCAGACGGTCGAGATCCTGAACACCGATGCCGAGGGACGGCTGATCCTCTGCGATGCCATCACCTACAGCCGGCGCTTCAAGCCGTCCGCGGTGATCGACGTGGCGACGCTGACCGGCGCCTGCATCATCGCGCTCGGCAACCATTTCAGCGGCCTGATGAGCAACCACGACCACCTCGCGGGTGAGCTCGAGGCGGCCGGGAATCGCTCGGACGATCGCGCCTGGCGGCTGCCGGTGGGCGAGGAATACGCCGATCAGCTTAAGAGCAATTTCGCGGATTTCGCGAACATCGGCGGCCGCGAAGGCGGCGCCAGCACGGCGGCGTCGTTCCTGTGGAAATTCACCAAGGATCTGCATTGGGCGCACCTCGACGTGGCGGGCACCGCCTGGCTCGGCGGCGCGCAGAAGGGCAGCACCGGCCGCCCCGTGCCGATGCTGGTCGACTTCCTGCTGAGGCGCGCGCACGGCACATGACCCTGCGCGTGGATTTCTACGTCCTGAAGAGCGAAGCCGCCGCGCAGCGGCGCTCGTTCGCCTGCCGGCTGGTGGAGAAGGCGTATCTGCACGACCTGAGCGTGGTGGTCTGGAGCGCCGATCCGGCCGAGGCGGCGGCCCTCGACGAGCAGCTGTGGACCTTCAGCGAGCGCTCGTTCGTGCCGCACCGGCTGTGCGGGGCCTCCGAGGCGCCGGATCCGGGCACCCCGGTGCACGTCACCGCCGACTTGGGCGCGGTGGCGCGCGCCGACCTGCTGGTCAACCTGAGCGACCGGCTGCCCGAGGGCCTGGAGCGCTTCGCGCGCCTCGCCGAGGTGATCGACGCCGATGCCGATCGGCGCCGCCTCGGCCGCGAGCGCTTCAAGTCCTACCGCGAGCTGGCGCTGTCGCCGCAGACCCATCAGCTCGACGACGCCGGCGAGCAGTGACCACGGCACCCCGTCCATGCTGCCGACCGATCCTCGCGACATCCCGATCCTGACCGACGCCGTCGGCGGCGAACCGCGCGCGGCGGCGGAGATCGACGTCAAGGCGGCCCACGCGGCGATCCTCGCCGCGACGCTCGAGCTGGCCGACTCCCTGCTGAACCAGGCCGCCCGCGACATCGAGGCGGCCTTGTTCGAGCGGGTGCTCGATCGGCTGCGCGCGCAGCTGCCCGAGCTCGTCGACCGGGCGCTGCGCGAGCACCTGCCGGCGCGTGGACGCGACGTCTGAACCGTTATACTCGACCGGTTATGGACAAAGCGTTCTCCCCTGCCGACATCGAATCGAGGATCTACGCGCGCTGGGAGGCCGGCGGCTGGTTCGCGCCCACCGGGTCCGGACCCGCGTACTCGATCGTCATCCCGCCGCCCAACGTGACCGGCACGCTGCACATGGGGCATGCGTTCCAGGACACCATCATGGACGCGCTCATCCGCTATCACCGGATGAGCGGTTTCGACACCCTGTGGCAGCCGGGCACCGATCACGCGGGGATCGCGACCCAGATGGTGGTCGAGCGCCAGTTGAACGCCGCCGGCACCAGCCGCCTCGATCTCGGCCGCGAGGCCTTCGTCCGGCGGGTCTGGGAATGGAAGGAGACCTCGGGCGGCTCGATCGCCCGGCAGCTGCGCCGCCTGGGCGCCTCGGTCGACTGGCGGCGCGACCGCTTCACCATGGATCCGGGCCTGTCCGCCGCGGTCACCGAGGTGTTCGTCCGGCTGCATCAGGAGGGGCTGGTCTACCGCGGCAAGCGCCTGGTGAATTGGGACCCGGTGCTGAAGACCGCGCTGTCCGATCTCGAGGTCATGGCCGAGGAGGAATCCGGGAGCCTCTGGCACCTGCGCTACCCGCTGCGCCGGGGCGAGGGCCACTTGGTGGTCGCCACGACGCGCCCCGAGACGCTGTTCGGCGACACCGCCGTGGCCGTGCACCCGGAGGACGAGCGCTATCGGCACCTGATCGGCCAGGAACTGCGCCTGCCGCTCGCCGACCGGTTCATCCCGGTCATCGCCGACGACTACGTCGATCCGGCCTTCGGCAGCGGCTGCGTGAAGATCACGCCCGCGCACGACTTCAACGACTACGAGGTCGGGCAGCGCCACGGCCTGCCGCTCATCAACGTCATGACCGAGGAGGCGGCGCTCAACGAGGCCGTGCCGCCCGCCTATCGCGGCCTGGACCGCGCCGCGGCCCGGCAGAAGGTCGTGGCCGATCTGACCGCCCTGGGACTGATCGAGCGCATCGAGCCGCACAAATCGATGGTGCCGCGGGGCGACCGCAGCAACGCGATCCTCGAGCCGCTGCTCACGGATCAATGGTTCGTGCGCATCGCGCCGCTCGCCGAGCCCGCGATCCGCGCGGTCGAGGACGGGCGCGTCCGCTTCGTTCCGGAGAACTGGTCGGCCGTCTATTTCGAGTGGATGCGCAACATCAAGGATTGGTGCATCAGCCGCCAGCTCTGGTGGGGACACCGCATTCCGGCGTGGTATGACGCCGAGGGCCGCTGCTACGTGGCGCGCGACGAGGCGCAGGCGCGCGCCGCCTACGGCATCGACGCCTCCGTCCCCCTGCGCCAGGACGAGGACGTGCTCGACACCTGGTTCTCCTCGGCGCTGTGGCCCTTCTCCACCCAGGGCTGGCCGCAGGACACCGCGGCCCTGCGCAAGTACTATCCGACCTCGGTGCTGGTCACCGGGTTCGACATCATCTTCTTCTGGGTGGCCCGCATGATCATGATGGGCCTGAAGTTCACCGGCGAGGCCCCGTTCCGCGAGGTGTACGTGCATGGCCTGATCCGCGATCACGACGGCCAGAAGATGTCGAAATCCAAGGGCAACGTGATCGATCCGCTCGACGTCGTCGACGGCATCACGCTCGAGGACCTGCTCGCCAAGCGCACCGCCGGCCTGATGCAGCCGCAGATGAAGCCGGTCATCGAGAAGGCGACCCGCCGGCAGTTCCCCGGCGGCATTCCCGCCTTCGGCACCGACGCGCTGCGCCTGTGCTTCGCCTCGCTCGCGACCCAGAGCCGCGACCTGCGCTTCGACATGAGCCGGGTCGAGAACTACCGCAACTTCTGCAACAAGCTGTGGAACGCCGCGCGCTACGCGCTCATGAACGTCGAGGGCCAGGACCTGCGGCCGGAGGGCGCGCGGCCGAGCCTCGCCGACCGCTGGATCCAGGCGCGCCTCGGCGCCGCGCTCGGCCGGATCGCGGCCGGCTTCGCCGAGTACCGGATCGACGCGGTCTGCAACGCCCTGTACGAGTTCACCTGGCACGAATTCTGCGACTGGTACCTGGAGCTGTCCAAGGCGGTGCTGCAGTCGGACTCGGCGGACGAATCGGAGAAGCGCGCGACCCGGCGCACGCTGGTGCACACGCTCGAGGCGCTGCTGCGCGCGCTGCACCCGCTCGCGCCGTTCATCAGCGAGGAGATATGGCAGCGCGTCGCGCCGCTCGCCGGCGCGGCCGGCGAGACCATCATGCGCGCGCCGTTCCCGACCGCGGGCGGCCTCCCGGCGGACCCGGAGGCCGAGGCGCAGATGCGCTGGGTGATGGACTTCATCCTGGGCGTCCGGCAGATCCGCGGCGAGATGGACATCGCGCCGAGCCGCCGGATCGAGGTGGTGCTGCAGAACGCGGCGCCCGCGGACCTGCGGAGCCTGCGCGCCACCCTGCCGTACCTGATGCGCCTCGCCGGCATCGGCGAGCCCCGGGTGCTCGCGGCCGGCGAATCCGCGCCGATCGCGGCCGTGGCGCTGCTCGGCGGGATGCAGATCCTCGTGCCCATGGCCGGGCTGATCGAGCCCGCGGCCGAGCTCGAGCGCCTCGGCAAGCGCCGGCGCCGGGCCGAGGCCGACCTGCAGAAGCTGGACGCCAAACTCTCGAACGGCGACTTCGCGAAGAACGCGCCCGCCGACGTGGTGGCCAAGGACCGGCAGCGGCTCGCGGAGCTGCGCGTCGAGATCGGGCAGCTCGCGGCGCAGATCTCGCGCGTCCAGGCCATGCTCGCCGGCTGATGCAGCACGCCCCGACCAGCTTGGACGCCGTCCGCGCGCAGCTCGACCGCGTCATCCTCGGCAAGGACCCGCAGGTGCGCCTGTGCCTCGCCTGCCTGCTCGCCGGCGGGCACCTGCTGATCGAGGATCTTCCGGGGGTCGGCAAGACCACGCTCGCCCATGCGCTCGCGAAGACCCTCGGACTCGTCTTCCAGCGCGTGCAGTTCACGAGCGATCTGCTGCCCTCCGACGTCCTCGGCGTCTCGATCTTCGACCGCGAGACGGGCAAGTTCCGCTTTCAGCGAGGCCCCATCTTCGCCCAGGTCGTGCTCGCCGACGAGATCAACCGCGCATCCCCCAAGGCGCAGAGCGCGCTGCTCGAGGCGATGGAGGAGCGGCAGGTGACCATCGACGGACGCACCATGGCGCTGCCCGAGCCGTTCTTCGTGATCGCCACCCAGAATCCGCACGACCAGGCCGGCACCTTTCCCCTGCCGGAGTCCCAGCTCGACCGGTTCCTGATGCGCGTGCACCTCGGCCTGCCCTCCGCGGCGGCCGAGCGCGAACTGCTGAACGGCGTCGATCGGCGCGAGCTGCTCGGCTCGCTGGGACCGGCGCTCTCGCCGGAGGCCCTGCGCGACTGGCAACAGCGGGCGCAGCGGGTGCACGTCGCGCCCGCCCTGCTCGACTACGTGCAGTCGCTGGTCGCGCGCACCCGCAGCGAGGCGGCCGGCGGCGTCGGCCTGTCGCCGCGCGCGGCCATCGGGCTGG
>JAJXZV010000361.1 GCA_021779875.1 Pseudomonadota bacterium | reverse complement strand
GCGGCCGGCGATCTCGGGCGGGAACGGCGCGCTGGCGGGCCGCTCCCGCTGGATCACGTGCATCAGGAGCGACTCGGCCACCGCGGCAGGCTCCCCGAGCCGCGGGCACTCGAAGCGGGCGCCGGCAAGGATGCGCTTCGCGTCCGCATCGAGTATGACGGTGGACACGGCCAGCTCGTCCTCGAGCTTGATCTCGCGCAGATAGTGGATGTGCGTCTCGAGCGTGAACAGCGTGCAGCGGGTCGATTCCCGATAGGCGGCATCGACGCCGATCCGGTCCATCAGGTCGTCGGTGGCGAGGCTCAGCACCACGAGATAGAAGGCGTCGCGCAGGTGCCCGTTGTAGTCGATCCAGTCGGGCTCGATCCGGCAGCGGTAGGGCGGCAGTGCGGGCGGCGTGATCATGCGCTTCAGCGCAGGCCCAGCCGCTCGCGCGCCTCGGCGGCATTCAGCACGCGCGCCCCCATGGCCTCGATGATGGTGCGGGCGCGCTCGACCAGCTGCGCGTTGCTCGCGTACACGCCCTTGCCGAGGTACAGATTGTCCTCGAGGCCCACCCGCACGTTGCCGCCGAGCAGCACCGACTGCGCCACCCAGGGCATCTGCATGCGGCTGATGGCGAAGGTGCCCCAGTCGCAGTCGGGCGGCAGCGCGTTGACCATGGCGAGCAGATGGCCGACGTCGGCGGGCACGCCGTAGGGAATGCCCATGCAGAGCTGGATCAGGGAGCGGCCGGCGAGCAGGCCCTCCTTGATCATCTGCCTGACGAACCACAGGTTGCCGGTGTCGAACACCTCGAGTTCCGGCTTCACGCCGAGGTCGCGGGCGATCGCGGCGCCCTGGCGCAGGTAGTTCGGGGTGGACACGTAGGCTCGGTTGCCGTCGCCGAAATTGAGGCTGCCGCAGTCGAGGGTCGCGATCTCCGGCCGGTAGCGGCCCTCGTGGCACAGGTCGATCACGTGACGCATGCGCTCCTCCTGCGTCACGAAGTCGCTGCCGGGCGCCGGGGTGTCCCGCAAGCCGTGCTCACCGACCACGATGTAGCCGCCCATGCCGCAGGTCAGATTGACGATGACGTCGACCTGGCTCTCCCGGATCCGCTTCACCACTTCGCGGTAGTGGCGGGTCTCCATGCTGAAGGCGCCGGTGTCGGGATCGCGGACGTGGATGTGGACGACGGCCGCGCCGGCGCGCGCCGCCTCGACCGCGGTGGCCGCGATCTGCTCCGGGGTGACGGCGCAGTGCGGACTCTTGGTGACCTTGGTGTCGTCGCCGGTCACCGCGCACGTGATGATGACTTCGTGATTCATGCCGCGCCCCGCCGATTTTATTATCGTAATGATAATATTTAAAAAGCCGGCGGGCAACCGGCCGGAGCGGCGGCCGACCGGCGGCCGACCGGCTGCCGGCGGCTACCGGCGGCTGCCGGCCAGGGCGCGGATGATCTCCGCCTCGCCGCAGCAGCCGACGAACCGGCGGTCCTCGACGAGCAGGATCGGATGACCGGTGGCCTGGCGCAGGCGGATGATGGCGTGCAGCGAGAGCGAGGCGGGGGCGAGCGCCAGGCGCCCGTCGAGCTGCGCGGCCGGGGCCTCGTCCTGCACCGACGCGAAGGCCCGCACGGCGCCGTCCACGCGCACCTCGTCCGGCTCGCCGCTTCCGCCCAGCGTCAGGCGGTAGCGTCCCGCCTCGTCGAGGCGCAGGACGCCGCCCTCGGCGGCCATCTCGTCGCGGCGGCGCATGATCATGCCGCCGCTCAGCACGTCGAGCGGATTCATGTGGCGCACGAACTCGGCGACGTAATCGTCGGCGGGCGCGAGCACGATGTCCTCGGCGGTGCCGGTCTGGATGATGCGGCCGTTCTGCAGGATGGAGATCCGGTCGCCGAGCCGCAGCGCCTCGTCGAGATCGTGGCTGACGAACAGGATGGTCTTCTTGACGCGCGCCTGCAGCGCCAGCAACTCGTCCTGCAGCTTGGTGCGGATCAGGGGGTCGAGCGCCGAGAACGGCTCGTCCATGAGCAGGATGTCGGCTTCGGTCGCGAACGCCCGCGCGAGGCCGACGCGCTGCTGCATGCCGCCCGAGAGTTCGCCGACCGCGCGGTCGGCCCATTGCGAGAGGCCCACCAGCTCGAGCTTCTCGGCGACCACGCGCCGGCGCGCCGCCGCGGGCTCGCCGCGCAGCTCCAGTCCGAAGCCCACGTTCTGGCTCACCGTCCGCCAAGGCAGCAGACCGAACTGCTGGAAGACCATCGCCACTCGCTCGCGGCGCAGCCGCCGCATGCTCGCCGGACCGCAATTCGCCACGTCGGTGACGGCGCCGTCGTCGTGAACCAGCACGCTGCCGCGGGTCACGGGATTCAGGCCGTTGGCCGCGCGCAGCAGGGTCGACTTGCCCGAGCCGGACAGGCCCATCAGCACCGAGATCTCTCCCCGGGCGACGCTCAACGAGGCGCCCGCCACGCCCACCACGACGCCGAAGCGGCGTTGGATGTCGGCGCGCGTGCCGCCCGCGTCGAGCGCCGCCAGCGCTTCGCGGATCGCCCGGCGGCCGGCGCGTCCGGTGGCGCCCGAGAACAGGATGTCGACGTCCTTGAATTCGACCGCGGCGCTCATCGGGACACCTCGCGGTCCTTGGGCCGGCTGATCCGGTCGAGGATGATGGCGAGCAGCACGATGGTGAAGCCGGCCTCGAAGCCCATGCCCACCTGCACCGAGTTCAGCGCCCGCACCACGGGCACGCCCAGGCCGCCGGCCCCGACCAGGGCCGCGATCACCACCATGGAGAGGCTGAGCATGATGCACTGGGTGATCCCGGCCACGATGGTCGGCGCCGCGCTCGGCAACTCCACCTTCCACAACAGCTGCAGCGGGGTGGCGCCGAACGCATCGCCCGCCTCGAGCAGCGGCTTGGGCACCGACGAGATGCCGAGGTGCGTCAGGCGGATCGGCGCGGGCAGCGCGAAGATCACGGTGGAGATCAGCCCCGGCACGACGCCCAGGCCGAACAGCACCAGCGTCGGTATGAGGTACACGAAGGTCGGCAGGGTCTGCATCAGATCGAGCACGGGACGCATGCCGGCGAACAGCCGCGGCCGATGCGCCGCGGCGATGCCGAGCGGCACGCCGATGATCCCTGAGACGACGGTGGCGACGACCACCAGGGAGAGCGTCTCCAAGGTCGCGGTCCAGTAGCCCTGGTTGAGGATGAACAGCAGCGCGAGCGCGACGAACGCGGCGAGGGCGAGGGAGCGGCGCAACGCCCATGCGAGCGCGGCGATCCCGGCGATCAGCGCCGGGGCGGGGGGCGCGGCCAGCAGCGCGGTCACGCCGTTCACCGTGCCGCGGATCAGCACCGAGATGCCGTTGAAGAAGGGCATGCCGTGCGCCTTGATCGTGTCGATGAACAGCGCCATCGCATCGCCCACGGGGATCTTGTGGGCGATCACCCATTGCTCGAAGCCGCTCGGGCCCAGCCGATTGAGCGCACCGGACCGGGCCGCGAGGGGCGCCTTGCCGTCGACGGTGCGCACGCCGTCCAGCCAGGTCTTGAGCACGTCGGGATGCGCCGCGAGCCAGGCGGCGGCGGCGGCGGCGGGCTGTTCGTGACGATCGAGGATCGCGCCCATCATCTCGCTCTCGCCGCGCAGGGTGAATTTGAGGTTGGCGAGCAGCCGGCCGACGTTCGGGCATTCGGCGCCGTAGCCGCGCCGGGTGAGCGTGTAGATGGTCGCGCCGCCGAAATTCGGGCCGAACACCTCGTCTCCGCCGTTCAGGTACTTGAGATCGAACCGCACGTTCATCGGATGCGGCTCCCAGGCGAGGAACACGATGGGCTGCCGGTCACGCATGGCGCGCTCGACCTGGGCGAGCATGCCTTGCTCGCTCGACTCGACCAGCTTGAAGTCGCCGAGCTCGAACAGATCCTGCTTGAGCATCTTGAGGACCAGCCGGTTGCCGTCGTTGCCCGGCTCGATGCCGTAGATCGAGTGCCCGAGGGCGTCGGCGAAGCGATGGATGTCGTTGAAGTCGGTCAAACCTGCCGCGTAGGTGTAGGCGGGCACCGCCAGGGTGTATTTGGCGCCCTCGAGGTTCGGTCCGATCACGACCACGGAGCCGTCGGCGACGTAGCGCCCGCGATCGGCCTCCTGCATCGGCATCCAATTGCCGAGGAAGGCGTCGATGTCCCGGTTGGCGAGCGAGGCGAAGGTCACCGGCACCGAGAGCACCGTCGTGGTGGTGCGGTAGCCGAGGCCGCGCAGCGCCTCGGCGGCGAGGGCCGTGGTCGCGGTGACGTCGGTCCAGCCGACGTCGGCGAAGCGCACGGTCCGGCAGCTCTCGGGCTCCGCGGCGTGCGCTGCACCACCCCAGCCCGCCAGCAACGCGGCGCAGGCGGCGAACTTGACCGTGAGCCCGGCGGAGCGGCAAGATTCACCGCCCGATCGAATTCTTGATTGAACGTTTAACGATCTCTGACCGGTGGCCACCAGTGCTCCCTAGACGATTGAAGTTAAACGCCTAAATCGTTGCCTGGATCTTGTCGCAATTCGCGCCGCGCGTCCAGAGAAGCCGGCGAGCGGTCATCGAGGTCACTGAATTGAATACGCGATCAAATGCCCCCGTCGATGCATCCCGTGAGCCGGCGGAGGATGGACGTCGCCGGCAGCTGATCGAGGTGACCATCGCTAGCCTAGCCGAACTCGGCTACGTGGGCACGACGCTGCAGCAGATCGCCGCGCGCGCCGGGGTCTCCCCAGGCCTGGTCGCCCACTATTTCGGCGACAAGGACGGCTTGCTGGATGCGGCCTTTCGCACGCTGGTGCGGCGGGTCGGCGATCACGTGCGGGCGCGGCGGCGCCTGGCGGACAGCCCGCGCGCGCGCATCCAGGCGGTGATCGACGCCAATCTGGGGCCCGAGGAGTTCGACCAGCTCACCGGCACCGCGTGGCTCGCGTTCTGGGGGCAGGTGCTGCACGTGCCGACGCTGCGCCGGGTGCAGTCCGTGTATCAGCGGCGCATGTTGTCGAATCTGCGGGCGTCCCTGCGGGCGCTCGTGCCGGCCGAGGAGGCGCGCGAGCTGGCCGCGATGATCGCCGCGATGATCGATGGGGTGTGGCTGCGCGCGGCGCTCTCCGGGTGGCGGGAGGCCGACAGCGAGGTCGCGCGCGCGATGCTCACGGAAT
>JAJXZV010000139.1 GCA_021779875.1 Pseudomonadota bacterium | reverse complement strand
GCCGCCGCCGGCGGCCGAGCACCATCCGCCCGGCCGTTCCGCCGCGCCGGCGCCGGCCGCCGCCCGCGGGATCGATACGGCGGCCTCGGAACTGCGGATCCTGGTGTACCGGGACGGTCCGCTAGCCGCCCTCGGGCACAATCACGTCATCGTGAGCCGCGGCCTGACCGGCAGCGTCCGGGTGGGCCGATCGCCCGCGGATTCCTCGTTCTCCCTGGTGGTGCCGGCCGCTTCCCTGGTCGTCGACGATCCCGATGCCCGCCGTGCCGAGGGGCCGGACTTTCCGCCGGACGTTCCGGAGGAGGCGAAGAGCGCGACGCGGCGGAACATGCTGAGTGCCGCGCTGCTCGACGCCGCCGCGCATCCGCTGATCACGGTCGACGGCGAACACATCCACCAGGTGGACGACGGCTGGCGGGCGCGCGCGCTCGTGCGGGTGGCGGGTCACGAATCGCAGGTCGACGTTCCGTTCGCCTGGCAAGTCGCGGCACAGGGGATCATCGCCACGGGAACCGTGACGCTGCGCCAGTCCGAGCTCGGGCTGGCGCCCTACAGCGTGATGCTCGGTGCGCTCCGGGTTCGCGACGAGATCACGGTCGAGTTCCGGCTGGTGGTGCCGCCCTAGGCCGCCTCGTCGCCGAGCAACAGGAGCGCCGTGCCCTCCGGCGCGATCAGCAACGCGGCGGGGCCGCCGCGCAATGCGGCCGGCAGCCGTCCGGACGGCTCGATGCCGTCCCGCGCCAGCCGCGCCAGGACGCCGCGGACGTCGCCCGTCTGGAACAGGAGCGTGGGCTCGCGCAGGAGAGCCGGTTCGTACAGCCCGAGATCGATGGTGTCACTGGTGCAGCTCACGTGCGGCAGCGGCGCGTCGGGCTCTTCCATGCCCACGAAGCCGAGGCGCTCCCAGAAGTCCTTGCCGTCGGCGGGGGCCGCGCACGGCAGACCGATCTCCGAGAAGTACCCGCACGCCGAGACGTCCACGGGGCGCCGCTTGCTCGGCGAGAAGGTGCGCGCCTCGATCAACTTGACCCGCATCCCGCAAGGATCGGCCCAGCCGAGTTCGTTGAACACGTCCGCGCCCAGGCGCCTGACCAGCAGCTCGACGCCGAGCGGCTCCAGCGCATCCAGGAACGACAGCAGCGCGGGCTTGACGAAGGTCAGCGCCGCCGCCGCGGCCGGGTCCTGGTGCAGTCCGATGTGGATGCGGCCGTCGGTGACCACCGCGTACGGGTGGCTCCAGGTATCGCCCACCTGCGCCTGCGAGAACCCGAGCCGGCGGTAGAAATCGAGCGATGCCCGGATGTCCGGGGTGGGGACCGCGAACTCCAGGAACCGGCCGAGCACCGTGCCCCTAGCTCACGCCGCCGACGCACACGTACTTCATCTCGGTGTAGTCGAGGATCCCGTACTTGGATCCTTCGCGTCCGGTTCCGGATTCCTTGACGCCGCCGAACGGCGCGACCTCGGTGGATATGATCCCGGTGTTCAATCCGACGATGCCGTATTCCAACGCCTCGGACACCCGCCAGCTGCGGGCGAGATCGCGCGTGTACAGGTAGGCAGCGAGACCGAACTCGGTGTCGTTCGCCATCGCGACGGCCTCGCGCTCGGTCTCGAACTTGAACAGCGGCGCTACCGGCCCGAAGGTCTCCTCCCGCGCCACCATCATCGCCGGCGTCACGTCCGTGAGGATGGTCGGCTGGAAGAACGTGTGCCCGAGCGGATGGCGTTTGCCGCCCATCGCCACCTTGGCGCCCTTGGCCACCGCATCCGCAATGTGCTCCTCGACCTTCGCCACAGCATTCGCGTCGATCAACGGGCCCTGGTCCGTGGGGCCCTGCAGGCCGTCGCCGACGCGCAAGGCCGCCACGGCCGCCGCGAGCTTCCCCGCGAACTGCTCGTACACCCCGGACTGCACCAGCAGCCGGTTGGCGCACACGCAGGTCTGGCCGGTGTTGCGGTATTTGCTCGCGATCGCCCCCTGAACCGCGGCGTCCAGGTCCGCGTCGTCGAATACGATGAAGGGCGCATTGCCGCCGAGTTCGAGGGACAGCTTCTTGACCGTCCCCGCGCATTGGGCCATGAGCTTCTTGCCGATCTCGGTGGATCCGGTGAAGGTCACCTTGCGAACCGCCGGATTCGAGGTCATCTGGGCGCCGATCTCGGCGGCCGACCCCGTGATCACGTTGAACACGCCCGCGGGCACGCCGGCGCGCTGCGCGAGCTCGGCGAGAGCCAGCGCCGAGAACGGCGTCTGTGTGGCCGGCTTGCACACCATGGTGCAGCCGGCGGCGAGCGCGGGCCCCGCCTTGCGCGTGATCATCGCCGAGGGGAAGTTCCACGGGGTGATGGCGGCGACCACGCCCACCGGCTGGCGCAGCACCAGGATGCGCTTGTCGGCCTGATGTCCCGGAATCACGTCGCCGTACAGGCGCTTCGCCTCCTCGGCGAACCACTCGATGAACGAGGCCGCATAGGCGATCTCGCCTCTGGCTTCGGCCAGCGGCTTGCCCTGTTCGGCCGTCATCAGCCTGGCCAGGTCCTCCTGGTGCGCGAGAATGAGCTCGAACCAGCGCCGCAGGACCGCCGCCCGCTCCTTGGCCGTGCGGGCCGCCCAGGCCGGGAAGGCCGCAGCCGCCGCGGCGATGGCGCGGCCGGTCTCCGCCGCGCCCATCGTCGGGATGACGCCGAGCGTCTCGCCGGTGGCCGGATTGCGGACCGGACGGGTGGCGCCGCCATCCGCCCGCACCCACTCACCGTTGATCAGGCAGGCCTCGCGCAGCAGTCCCGAATCCGTCAATTGCATGTTCGCACTCTCCAAATCCACGTCCGATCGGCGCGTAGTATGCCACTGCGGCACCGGGCCGGTGCAGGGGCGCGCCGTCGGGCCGCGGATCGGTGTAAGGTATTTCGATGTACGATCATGACAGTCAGGTCGACCGCGCGGCGCGCGGGCTCGCTCACCGGGGTGCGCGCGGCGCCGGCGCGGTTCTGCTCGCCGCGCTGTGCATCGCCGGCCGCGTGGCCGCGTCCGCCGCGACCCCGCGGCCCGCGGAGCCGCGCGGCGATTTCGACCTGAGCGTGGTCCTCGATCCGACGCAGCAGCGCGGCGAGGCGCACGCCATGGTGCGCATCCATGCGCGGCGGGACGTGGTCTGGCGGATGGTCACGACCTGCTCCGAAGAGATGAGGCTGGTGCCCGGCCTGGTCGACTGCGAAGTGCTCGAGACCGCCGGCGACGGTTCCTGGCAGAGGGTCCGTCACGTGCTCGACTATTCGTGGTACATGCCGAGCCTGACCTACGAGATCCGTGCGAACTACGACCGGCCGGCACGCGTCACCGTCGAGCGCGTGTCCGGCGACCTGCGCCGCTTGAGCGCGACCTGGTCGCTCGAGAGTGACGGCGCGGACACGCTGGCGCACTATAGCGTCGAGCTCGATCCCGGGTTCTGGGTGCCTCATTGGCTGGTGCGCGTGGCGTTGCGGCGTGATCTGCCGAAGATGCTGCGCGCGCTGCGCAGCCGGGCGGAAGTGCTGCAGAGAACCGATCATGAATGACGCGTGCATGACGAGTTGCCCCGACCGGCGCCGCGGCGTTTAAAGTATCCTAGCCGACTCGCGCCGGAGTACCGCCGGCGTGCCGGATTCCTGGGTGTGGTGCGAAACGTGATCGACAACAAATTTGAGCGCCGACTGGCGGGTCTGATCAATTCCGGCGAACGCGGCGTCCTGCGCGGCGGCCTCAAGGGCGTCGAGAAGGAGTCGCTCAGGGTCTCGCCGGCCGGGCGGATCTCGCAGGCGCGGCATCCCGCGGCGCTCGGCGCGCCGCTGACCAACGACCACATCACCACGGACTTCTCCGAGGCGCTGATCGAGCTGGTAACCCCGCCGTTCACGCAGTCGTGGGAACTGCTGCAATACCTGTGCGACATCCATCAGTTCGTCTATCGGCACCTGGGCGACGAACTGCTCTGGTCGACCAGCATGCCGGGAGCGCTCGACGGCGACGCGAGCGTGCCGCTGGCGCAATTCGGCTCCTCCAACGTGGGGCGCATGAAGACCATCTACCGGCATGGGCTCGGCATGCGGTACGGGCGCATCATGCAGGCGATCTCCGGGGTGCATTTCAACTACTCCTTTCCCGACCGCTTGTGGGAGGTGCTGGAGCACGTCGATCGATCGCGGCAGCCGCGCCGCGATCTGGTCTCCGAGCGGTATTTCGACGTCCTGCGAAACTACCGCCGCCACGGCTGGCTGGTGCTGTACCTGTTCGGGACCTCTCCCGCGGTCGAGAAGAGCTTCTTCGGCGGCCGGCCGATCGATCTGCCGATGCTCGACGCCGAGACGGCGTACGAGCCCCACGGCACCTCGCTGCGCATGAGCGACATCGGCTACCGCAACAAGAATCAGGCGACGCTGAGCGTGTCGGTGAACGGACTGGACGAGTACGTGCGCGATCTCTCGCGCGCCGTCAGCACGCCGTTCCCCGACTACGAGAAGCTCGGAGTCAAGGTCGGCGGCGAGTACCGCCAGCTCAACGCGAACATCCTGCAGATCGAGAACGAGTACTACAGCTACATCCGGCCGAAGCGCATCGCCGATTCCGGCGAGCGTCCGACCAAGGCGCTGCGGCGCGCGGGGGTGCAATATCTCGAGGTGCGGGCCCTGGACGTGAGCGCCTTCGATCCGGTCGGCGTCAACCAGAACAAGCTGCGATTCCTCGAGGCTTTCGTGGCGTTGTGCCTGCTGCGCGACAGCGCGCCGATCGGCCGCGACGAGCAGGGCGCGCTCGACGCCAATCATCTGCGGGTCTCGCGACGCGGCCGGGAACCCGGGCTCATGCTGGATCGCGACGGGCGTGCCGTGCCGCTCGAGGTCTGGGCGCGCGAGCTGCTCGATTCGATGCGCGGCATCTGCGAGCTGCTGGATCACGGGGAGGCGAATCGGCCGTACGCGACGGCCCTGGAGCAGCAGATCGCGAAGATCGACGACGTGGAGCGCACGCCCTCGGCGCGCCTGCTCGCCGAGATGCGCCAGACCGGGGAGACGTTCTCGCAGATCGCGTTGCGCATGTCGAATCTGCACAAGGATTACTTCCTCGGCCTGTACCCGCCGAACGAGCGGCGTCTCGCGGAATTCGCGGCCGCCGCCGAGGAGTCGCACGCGGCGCAACGGCGCATCGAGGCGACCGA
>JAJXZV010000234.1 GCA_021779875.1 Pseudomonadota bacterium | reverse complement strand
GACGGGCAGGATCATGAACCCGAGATTCCACGCGCCCCGCAGGGCCTCGGGCACCGGATAGGACTCCCCCGATGCGCCGAACAGCTGGAACAGGGTGCCTTCGACCACCTGCGCGAGGCCGAAGGTTAGCAGCAATCCGTACAGCGGCTCCAGCCGGTAGACGTGGCGCAGCAGCAGCCGCTCGGCGATCAGGCCGAGGATCCCGACGGCGAGCGGCGCAAGGACCAGCGCGGCCCAGTAATTCAAGCCGAACCACTTGAGGCCGAGCAGCACCGCGAAGGCGCCGAGCGTGTAGAAGGCCCCATGGGCGAAATTGACCACGCCCATGAGGCCGAAGATCACCGCGAGACCGAGGCTGAGCAGCGCGTAGAAGGCGCCGTTGACGAGTCCGAGCATCAGCTGCCCGAGGATCACCGCGACGGGCACGCCGAAGACGCTGCTCATGCGGCCGTCACTTCGGCGCCAGGGGGCACGCGCCGGTGATCGGACCGAAGGCCTCCTCGCCGGGCATCCGTCTCACGACCCGGTAGTAGTCCCAGGGATACTTCGATTCCTGCGGCGACTTGACCTGCATGACGTACATGGTGTGCACCATCACGCCGTCGGCCCGGATGTAGCCGCCCTTCGCGAACATGTCGTCGATCCGCGATTTCTTCAGCTGCGCCATCACCGCGCCGGGCTCGGTGGTGCCCACCGCCTTCACGGCCTTGAGGTACGTCAGGGTCGCCGAGTACACGCCGGAGTGATCCATGGTCGGCTCGGCCTTCATCTTCTCGTAGAAGCGCTTCGCGAACGCCCGCGTGTCCTCGTCGAGATCCCAGTACCACGAGGTGGTCAGGTACAGCCCCTGCGCGGTCTGCAGCCCGAGGCTGTGGATGTTGTTGATGAACGCGAGCAGCGCCGCCGGCTTCATGGTCTTGGTCAGGCCGAATTCGTTGGCCGCCTTCAGGGAGTTGCTGAAATCCGCGCCGGCGTTCGCGAGGCCGAGCACCTGCGCGCCCGAGGCCTGCGCCTGCAGCAGGAACGAGGAGAAGTCCGACGCGCCGAGCGGCGCGCGCACCGAGCCGAGGTTGCGCCCGCCGCTCGCCTCCACCACCTTGGAGGCGGCATTCTGCAGCTGCGAGCCGAATGCGTAGTCGGCGGTCAGGTAGAACCACGTCTTGCCGCCGCTCTTGACGATGGTGCTCGCGGTGCCGTTGGCGAGCGAGGTCGTGTCGTAGGAGTAGTGGACCGTGTAGGCGGTGCAGTCCTCGTTGGTCAGTGACGAGCCGCCGGCGCCGACCGCGAAGAAGGGGACCTTCTTGGCGGCGGCGACCTTGGCCATGGCGATGCTGACGCCGGTGTTGGAACCGCCGATCAGCATGTTCAGGCCGCTCTGGTCGGCCCATTCGCGGAACTTCGAGGCGCCCACGTCGGGCTTGTTCTGATGGTCGGCGGTAAGCAGCACGATCTTGCGGCCGAGGACCGTGCCGCCGAAGTCGGCGATCGCCATCTTGATGGCCTCGATGCCGCCGACGCCCTGTACGTCGGCGTAGTTGCCCGACAGGTCGTCGATGTCGCCGATGACGACCTCGTTGCCGGCCCCGAAGGCGGCGCCCGACGCCATCAGCGCGCCCATGCCGAGACCCAGAATCATCCGCGTTCGCTTGGTGTCCATCGAAAGTCCTCCTCAAACGGCCAGCCGCTCGCCGAGGGCGGCCATCCTGCCCCCGAGTTCCGAGGCCGCGAATCCCTCGACGATCTGGCCGTGCTCCATCACGTAGAAGCGGTCCGCCAGCGGCAGCGCGAACCGGAAATTCTGTTCGACCAGGACGATCGTGTAGCCCCGGTCGCGCAGCGCGAGAATCATGCGCGACAGCGACTGCACGATGACCGGCGCGAGCCCCTCCGAGATCTCGTCGAGCAGCAGAAGTTTCGCGCCCGTGCGCAATATACGCGCGACCGCGAGCATTTGCTGTTCACCGCCGGACAACCGGGTTCCCTGGGTGCCGAGTCGCTCGGCGAGGTTCGGGAACATCGCGTAGATCTCCTCGAGCGACATGCCGCCCGAGGCGACCAGCGGGGGCAGCAGCAGGTTCTCCTGGGTCGTCAGGCTGGCGTAGATGCCGCGCTCCTCGGGGCAATAGCCGACTCCGAGGCGGGCGATCTGGTGCGGCTGCAGGGCGACCGCCTCGCGGCCGTTGATCATCACGGAGCCGGACCGGCGGCCCACCAGGCCCATGATCGCCCTGAGGGTGGTGGTGCGCCCGGCGCCGTTGCGGCCGAGCAGGATCACCACCTCGCCGCGGTCGACCTTGAAGTCCACCCCGTGCAGGATGTGCGATTCGCCGTAGAAGGCGTGCAGCCCCGTGACGCGCAGCAGTTCGGCCGTCATGCGGGCGCGCCCATGTAGGCCTCCATCACCTGGGGGTTGCCCGACACCTCGGCGTACGTGCCGTCCGCGATGATCCGGCCCCGCTGCAACACCGTGATCCGGTCCGCGATCCGGGACACGACCCCCATGTTGTGCTCGACCATCAGGACGGTCCGGCTGCCGGCGACCTTGCGGATCAGGGCCGTGATCCGGTCGACGTCCTCGTGGCCCATGCCCTGGGTGGGCTCGTCGAGCAGCATCAGCTGCGGATCCATCGCGAGCGTGGTGGCGAGTTCGAGCGCTCGCTTGTGTCCGTAGGGCAGCTCGACCGCGACCATGCGCGCGTACGCGGCGAGGTCGACCGCCTCGAGCAGCTCCATCACCCGCGCATCCAACACCCGCAGGCTCGACTCCGGCCTCCAGAAGTGGAACGAGGTCCCGAGCCCGCGCTGCAGTCCGATGCGCACGTTCTCGAGCACGCTCAGGTGGGGGAACACGGCGGACATCTGGAACGAACGCACCATGCCGCGGCGCGCGAGCTCCGCGGGACCGCGGTCGGTGACGTCCTCCCCGCCGAACAGGATGCGCCCGCGCGTCGGCGCGAGGAACTTGGTGAGCAGGTTGAACAGGGTGGTCTTGCCGGCGCCGTTCGGGCCGATCAGCGCGTGGATCCGGCCCCTGCGGACCCGGAAATCGACGCCGTTCACGGCCACGAAGCCGTTGAACTCCTTGGTCAATCCGCGCGTTTCGATGATCAGTTCGTCAGTCATGGAACCACGTGCCGCCAGCCCCGGCCGGGGTCATTCTGCCTCATCAGCCGCCCGCGTGCCCGACGGCGGTGAAGATCCTCTTCGGGCACATCGCGTGCACGCCGACGTTGCCGTCGACCAGCTGGGTGATCTCCATGTCGACGGCCACGCTCGCGAGCATGTAGGCATCGTCGCGGCTCAGGTGCTTCTCGGTCTGCAGGAAATCGATCATGTCGCGCAGCGCATGCTCGGCCGCCTCCTTGAGGTCCTTGCTGAATCCCATCGAGATGTAATAGTCGGGGGTCTCGGCCCGGGGCCACAGCAGGTGGCGGTTCTTGTGCACCACGAAGCGGAAGGTGCCCGTGAGGTAGGTCTCGAGCGCGGTGATGTCCACCTCGCCGTTGCCCTGTCCGGCATGGCCGTCGCCGACCTCGAACAGCGCGCCCTTCGCGGCGACCGGGACGTACAGCACGCTGCCGGCGATCAGTTCCTTGTTGTCCATGTTGCCGGCATGGGCGAAGGGCGGCGCGCTGTCGATCTTGCCGCCGGCGGGCGCCACGCCCATGCTGCCGAAGAACGGGCGCAGCGGAATCTCGATGCCCGGCGCGAACTGCGCGACCATGCGCCGACGGTCCAGCGGGATGATCTTCCAGCGGCTGTAGGGGAATTCCATGGGCAGGAAGCCGCGCCCAAGGCCGAACGCGTTGCAGGCGAAGGCGGCATCGATGTCGACCTCGAGGATCTGCACCTCGAGCACGTCGCCGGGCTCGGCCTCCTCGACGGCGACCGGCCCGGTGAGGATGTGTCCGCCGGGGCCGCGATCCTTGACCTGGTCGTAGATCGGCTGCGTGTAGGAGGGAATGTCGGCGGCCGCGACCCCGCGGTCCGCCAATTGCTGGGGCGAGCCGCAGGTCGACAGCGTCTGGATCCGCACCGTGTCGCCCGAATGCACGGTCAGCACCGGCTTGGACTGCCCGGAGTAATAGCCCCACGCGACGGTGTCGGGCGTCGCGAGCAGGGTATGATGCGCGGCATGCAGGGGCGGTGCGAAGGCGACGAGGGTCAGGAGCATGGAATACGGCAGCGGGCGGGCGGACATCGAGGTGTCTCCGAATGTCGAACGACGGTCGGGCGATGGTAAACGGATTCTGATCTGCGCGTTGCTCGCGGTGGCGCTGGCCGGGTGCGCCGTCTGCAAGAAGACCGATTCCCCCGAGGTCTGCCGCACCAAGCAGCGCGACCGCGGCCAGCCGCACCCATGACGAATGCGGCCGAAACCCGATGCCGGTTCTGCGGCGGGGCCGAATTCGCGACCTTCGCGGACCTCGGCATGTCGCCGCTGTGCAATACGCTGATCGCGCCGGACGCGCTCGACGCCATGGAGCCGTTCTACCCGCTGCACGCCCGGGTCTGCACGGCGTGCTTTCTCGTGCAGGTGCCGGAATTCGCGGCGCCCGAGAGCATCTTCGGCGAGTACTCCTACTTCTCGTCGTACGCCGATTCCTGGGTGGAACACGCGCGGCGGTACGCTTCGGCGATGCGCGCTCGCTTCGGCCTGAACGAGCGCAGCCTGGTGGTGGAGATCGCGAGCAACGACGGCTACCTGCTGCAGCACTTCCTCGCGGCGTCGGTTCCCGTGCTGGGCATCGAACCGGCCGCCAACGTCGCCAAGGTCGCGCGGGACAAGGGCGTGCGCACCGACGTCTCGTTCCACGGCGCCGCCAATGCCGCGCGGATCGTCGCGGCCTACGGCCGCGCCGACCTCCTGCTCGGCAACAACGTGCTCGCGCACGTGCCCGATCTTAACGACTTCGTGGCGGGCTTGAAGGTCCTGCTGAAGGCGGACGGGGTCGCCACGCTGGAATTTCCCCACCTGCTGCAGCTGATGCAGCACAACCAGTTCGACACCATCTATCACGAGCACTTCAGCTATTTCTCCTTCCTCACCGCCGAGAAGGTGTTCGCGGCGCACGGCCTGACGCTGTTCGACGTCGAGGAACTGCCGACCCACGGCGGATCGATCCGCATCTACGGCCGGCATGCCGAGGACGCGACCAAGCCTGCGACGGAGCGCGTCGCGCGGATGAGCGCGCAGGAACGGCGACTCG
>JAJXZV010000177.1 GCA_021779875.1 Pseudomonadota bacterium | reverse complement strand
CGCTCCGCGGGACCCGGCGCGACCCGTTCGATGAATTCGCGCAGCTGGCGCTCGGGCAGCGCGCCGACGAAGGAGTCGACCGGCGCGCCGTCGACGAACGCGATCACGTACGGGATGCTGCGCACCTGATAGCGCGCCGCGGTCTCGGCATTGACGTCGGACTCGACCTTGACCAGCTTGAATCGGCCGGCGTAGTCGCCCTCGAGCCGCTCGAGCAGCGGCCCGAGCGCGCGGCAGGGCGCGCACCAGGTGGCCCAGAAATCCACCAGCACCGGGGTCCGCCTCGAGGCCTCGATGACCTCCTGCTGGAACGTGGCGTCGTTGGCGTCCATCCGCGTGTGCCTCCAGGTGTGCCCGGAAGCCGCGATGCTATCATCGCGGCCATGAGAACTTCCGGCGAGCATCGCGGCGGCTGGGCCGCACTGACCCTTTGCGCACTCGGGATCGTGGGCGCGGCGCCGCCGGGCCGCGCGGCCGAAACGGACGCCGAGGCCGCGCAGGCCGCAACCCTTGCGCGAATCCGCGATGCCGCGATGACCCAGGAGTGGGCGTTCCGGCACCTGCGCGAATTGACCGACCGGATCGGCCCGCGGCTCTCGGGTTCGCCCCAGCTCGCCGCCGCCGTGACCCAGGTGGCCGCCGCCATGCGCTCGCTGGGCGCCGAGGTGTCGCTGCAGCCGGCCAAGGTTCCTCATTGGGTTCGCGGCGCCGAGCAGGGTGAACTGACCGAGTATCCCGGCCAGCCGCCCGGCATCACCCAACGACTGCACCTGACGGCGCTCGGTGGTTCCGGAGCGACCCCGGCGGCCGGGCTCACGGCGCCCGTCATCGCGATTCACGACTTCGAGGAGCTGCAGGCGCGGGCCGCGGAGGTCCGCGGCCGGATCGTGGCCTACGACTCGCGCTTCGATCAGCGCCTGGCCGACAACGGCCGCGCCGGCGACGCCTATGGGCAGGCCGGCCAATACCGCTTTCGCGGCCCGGCCCGCGCCGCGGCCCTGGGCGCGGTCGCCGTCCTGGTCCGCTCCATCGGCGGCGCCGATTATCGTCTGCCGCACACCGGCGCGACGGTCTGGCAGGAGGGGCAGACGCCGATCCCCGCGGCCGCGCTCGCCGCCGAGGATTCGGACCTGATCATGCGCCTCGCGGCCGAAGGACCGGTGCAGATGAAGCTGCTGCTCACCCCGCGGCTGCTGCCCGACGCGGACGGCAACAACGTCATCGCCGACTGGCGGGGCCGGGAATCGCCCGATGAGGTGGTAATCGTCTCGGGGCATCTCGACTCCTGGGATCTCGCCACCGGTGCGACCGACGACGGCGTCGGCGTGCTGGCGGCGGCCGCGGTCATCGAGGTGTTGCGGCAGCTCGACTTGCACCCGCGGCGTACCATTCGGTTCGTCGGCTGGACCAACGAGGAGAACGGCGGCCGCGGCGGCCAGGCCTACTTCGCCTCGGTCGCCGGATCCCTCGCGAAGCAGACGGCGGCCATCGAGAGCGACGAGGGCGCGGGCCGCTCGCTCGGATTGAACGCGGCGATCACCGCCGAGTCGGAGCAGACCTTGCGGCCGGTGATCGACGCCCTGCGACCGATCGGCGCGACCTCCCTGTCGAGGACGGAGGGCGAGGTGGGCGCGGACATCTTCCCCCTGCAGGAGGCGGGCGTGCCGGGATTCGCGCCGCTGGTCGACGCGCGCCATTATTTCGACTATCACCACACCGCGGCCGACACCCTCGACAAGGTCGATCCGGTGAACATGAACACGCAGGTCGCCACCATGGCGGTGCTCGCCTATTATCTCGCCGAGCTGCCGACGCCCCTGCCGCGGCTCGCCGCCGAGGCGCGGCACCGGTGACGGAAGGCTAGCCCGGCCGGCCGACCTGGAGGATTCGTCTTCTCAGGCCCGCGCCATCCGTTCCACCTGGACAACCGCCCGTGGCCCGCTCCAAACCGCATCGCCTGCGCCGTCCGCTGCTCGTGGCGGCCGCCCTGGCCGCGGCGGCGGCGGCCGCCTGGGTGATCTACCTCGATCACGTGGTCACGCGCGAATTCCAGGGCCGGCTGTGGTCCGTGCCGGCGCGCGTCTACGCGGCACCGCTCGACCTGTACGCCGGCGCGCCGGTGGGCGCCGACGAGCTCGAGGCGGAACTGCGCCGCCTGCACTATCGCGCCGGCGATCCGGCCGCGGGGCCGGGCCTGTACCGCCGGCGCGGCGCGGACTTCGATCTGCACGCGCGGCGGGTGCGTTTCGTCGACGAGCTGCGCGAGCCCGAGCGCGTCGCGATCCGCGCGGACGCCGGCGCGATCGCCGGGATCCGCGCTGCCGACGGTGCGCCGCTGCCGGTGTTCCGGCTCGACCCGCTGCTCGTGGGCAACGTGTTCCCCGTGCACGGCGAGGACCGGATCGTGCTCGCGCCGGCCGACGTGCCGCCGCTGCTCCGCGCGGCGATCAAGGTGGTCGAGGACCGGCGCTTCGACGAGCACCACGGCGTCGACCCGCTCGGGATCCTGCGCGCCCTGTGGGCGGACCTGCGCGCCGGCCACGTCATCCAGGGCGGCAGCACGCTGACACAGCAGCTGGTCAAGAACTACTTCCTGTCCGACGAACAGACGATCGGCCGCAAGGCCACCGAGGCGGTGATGGCGCTGCGCCTCGAGGCACACGTCTCCAAGGAGGAGATTCTCGTCGCGTATCTGAACGAGGTCTATCTGGGTCAGGACGGCGAGCGGGCGGTGCACGGCTTCGGGCTGGGCAGCCAGTTCTACTTCGCCAAGCCGCTCGACGAGATCGACGTCGGCGAGCTCGCCCTGCTGGTCGGACTGGTCAAGGGGCCGTCCTATTACGATCCGCGCAAGCACCCCGACCGCGCGCGGGCGCGCCGCAACCTCGTGCTGCAGGAACTGCTCGACGCACGCCTGATCGACGCGGCGGCGGCCAGGCGCGCCTCGGCGGAGCCCCTCGGCCTGCGGGCGCCGGGCGGCGGCTACGTTCCGGCCTATCTCGATCTGGTGCGCCGGCACTTGAAGCGCGATTACGCCGAGGCGGATCTCGCCGCCGCCGGCCTGTCGGTGTACACGGCGCTCGACCCGCGCGCACAGTCGGCCGCCGAGCGCGCCCTGACCCGGCACCTGAACCGTCTCGACGCCCAGAGCCGCGTGCGCGATGCCCATCTCGAGGGCGCGGTGATCGTCGCCGAGCCGAACAGCGGCGACGTGCTCGCCGTGGTCGGCGGCCGGGAGATCGGCGCCACCGGCTTCGATCGGGCGCTCGATGCGCGCCGGCCGATCGGCTCGCTGGTCAAGCCGGCCGTCTATCTGGCCGCGCTCGAGACCGGCCGATACACTGCGGCGACCTTGATCGAGGATGCGCCGCTCGAGCTGAAGCTCGGCGACGGCAGCCTATGGGCGCCGAAGAACTTCACCCGCGAGACCTACGGCCAGGTGCCGATGGCGCGGGCGCTGGCGGAATCGATGAACCTCGCGACCGTGCGGCTGGGGCTCGACGTCGGCTTGCCGCGGGTGCTCGACACGCTGCAGAGCCTCGGTCTCGAGACCCGCCCGGCGGTCAATCCGTCGCTGCTGCTCGGCACGGTCGAGATGACGCCGCTCGAGGTGGTGCAGGTGTACGCCGCGCTCGCGAACGGGGGCTTCCGCGCGCGGCTGCGCGCGGTGCGCGCGGTCCTCGACGAGCGCGGCCGGCCGCTCAAGAGCTTCAAGGTGCAGGTCGAGGCCGTGGCGGCGCCGGCCGCCGTCTACGAGCTCGATCGCATGCTCACGCTGGTGACCACCCTCGGCACCGGGCGCGGCGCCGCTGCGCGGCTGCCCGCCGGAACGGTGGTCGCAGGCAAGACCGGCACCTCCTCGGACACCCGCGACAGCTGGTTCGCGGGCTTCTCGGGCAGCGCCTTGGCGGTGGCCTGGGTGGGCTACGACGACAACCGGCCGACGGGACTCACCGGGGCCGCCGGCGCGATGCCCGTGTGGGCGGACACGCTCGCGAGCCTGCGCTCCGCGTCCTTCCAGCCGGTGCCGCCGGAGGGCGTCGAGGACCGCTGGATCGAGTTCGGCAGCGGCCTCGAGACCCTGCCGGCCTGCAGCGCCGACGCGGTGCTCGTCGCCGTGCCGGCAAACACCGTGCTGCCGCGCAAATCGGCCTGCGAGCCCTCGCCAGGGAACTCGCTGACTGACAAGATCAAGGCATGGTTCAAATCAACCGCTCACTGACCGCGCGCTGCGCCGCGCTCGCCGCGGCGACGCTGCTGTGCGCCTGCTCGACTCCCGCCGCGTACCGACCGCCGCCTGCCCATCCGGCGGCCTATCCGGGCGCCTACCCCGGCGCCGCCCCGTCGGGGGCCGAATCCCCCGACGCGCGCGCGCCCGGCGAGGCGGTACCGCGCCCGGCGCCGCCCATGCGCAGCAACCAGCTCTCGCCCGCGACCCGGGCCTTGGTGACCCAGGCGCATGCGCAGATCGCCCACGCCGATCTACCGGGGGCCTCCTCCACGCTCGATCGGGCGCTGCGCATCGAGCCCGACAATCCCCTACTCTGGGTCGAGCGCGGCCGGCTGCGGCTCACCGAGAGCGACCCTCATCAAGCGGAGATCTGCGGCCGCAAGGCCCTCGCCCTCGCGAGCGGGGACCGCAGCGCCCAGGCGCTCGCCGGACGCCTGCTCGCAGACGCGCTGCGCGCCCAGGGCCGCAATCAAGCGGCGCACGAGATCGAGAGCCAGCCGTACATGCGCTGACGCGGGGATCGCGGCCGGCCCGGGCGCGCCGCTACTTCAAGCCGGGCTTCTCCGCTTCCCGCAGATTCGAGCGCAGCACCTCGCCCGTGTCGAGCAGCGTCGCCTGCTTGAAGGCGCCGCCGTGCTTGCCGTCGCGCAGCGGATTGAATTCGAGCTTGATCCGATCGCCGGGCTTGAACGACTGGCGCGTCCAGCCGACGCGCGTCAGATTTCCCGGGCTGGTGAGTTCCATCGACCAGACCTCCGGAGCATCGGGCGCACCGCCCGCCTTCGCGACCAGCAGGACCACGTGGGGATTGGTCCAGCGAAATTCCTTGACCGTGCCGTCGATCGACACGGTGTTGGCGAAATCGAACATCGCGAAGGAGTGGTGGGCCGCGGCGGGCAGCGCGATCGCGATCAGCCCGGCCAGCACCCCGAATCCACGGCTCTTTTCCCTCATTCCCATCATTCGCTCCTAAGGTCTCACTGATCCCTGGGCAGCACGTTGCCGCCTTCCGATTGCGGCGCCGGCACGAACACGGCATGGCCGTCCGCGTCCACGCCTTCCGAGAAATTCCCCTGCAGACACACGCCCTCGACGATGTCGTACTTGCGGGCGCGCTGCCGGAAGTACAGCCGCGAGGTCTTCCAGGGACGCGTCAGCACTCGCGGGGCCGTGATCTCCAGGTCATCGCGCAGCACGTCCGCAGAGTCGAGGTGGATGCGCTCGACCACGTGCAGCCCGCCGTCGTTCGGCACGCCCACCGCCTCGCTGATCGCGATGTACGCCTCGGGCAGGACGCCGATCGTGTCCACCACCAGGGTGCCGCCCTCCCAATGACCGATCGAGTGGCCGTGAAAGGTCGGGTCCGGGTCGGCCGGATGCGCGCGCCCGTCCGTGTAGATGCGCCGCAGCCGATTGCCGTCCATCTCGCCGAGGATGGTCACCCGCCCCGGGGTGAACAGGAACTCGAACGCATTGTGGGTGATCAGCATCCAGGTCGGCATCCCTTCCGGCAGGCAGTCGACGAACAAACCCTTCGGATCTCCGCGCTCCTCCGCGGCGGTGAGACTTGCGACCTGCGCCGCGGCCTTTTGCGTCCACGGCACGGGGTCCCGGGTGATTCGCGCCTCCTGGTCGGAGACGTTCGGCGTCCACACGCCGCTCCAATCCGGCAGCTTCGCCAGGGCGGCCCACTCCTTCGGCTGGGGCGGCGGATTGAGCGTCGCCTGCGGCGCGGCCGGCGACGCGGCCGCGGCGGCCATTCCGGCGACCACGATCGCCGCCCTCGCGGCGGCCCGAATCTCGAGAACCCGATATCGCATGCACAGACTCCGCACGGCGGCGCCGTTCGCGCCCAATACTCTCACGTCGGCGCGTTGATCGTGAAGCCGATCCAGCGTCCGCAGGCCACGACGCCGATCCACAGGGCGAGCGACAGCGCGCCCACGATCCGCGCGCGCCGCGGCGTCTCCGCCGCCGTCCGCCAGGCCTGCGATCCGCGCCCCACGACCAGGTGGAAGGCGCCCATGTTGAGCCCGGCGAGCCCGATGAGGGCGAGCTTCGCCTGGAAATAGCCGTTGTGCGCATAGGTGATCGCGTTCGAGGCGAACATCAGGCCGCCGGTGAGCGCGGCCAGCGCGAACGCGCACCAGGTGATCGGCAGCACCGCGGCGGTGGTCGCGGCGACGCTGCGATCCCGGGAGGCGAGGCCCATGAGCCGCAGGTCCACGATCGAGATCGAGCCGACCACGAGGGCGAGCGCGAGAACGTGCACGCACTCGATCCACGGGAACAGCGCGCCGTTCTCGCGAACCGCGGTGGCGATGGAGGTGTCCTGCAGCGCTTGCAGCACGGCGCCCTGCACCTCAGCCTCCCTGCACGTAGGCGATCCAGCGTCCGGCGAACACGATCCCGACCCAGGCCGCGAGCGACAGCACGGCGAGGAGTCGGGCGCTCCGCCGCAGCGGCCTCTGGCTCGCGAGCGTGCCGACGATCGCGGCGGCCAGCAGCCCCATCTTCAGCCAGAAGACCGGATTCTCGAGCGCACGCGCGGGCTCCGCGACGATCAGCGTGGCGCCGCTCGCGAGCAGCACCGGCAACGGCCACCACACGAACGGCAGGTACCGCCGTGCCACGGCCTGCACGCTCTGGTCCCGGAGGCCCAAGCCGAGCAGGCGCAGATCCACCATCAGCGCCGACGTCACGACGCTCGCCACGGCCAGTATGTGCACGGTCTGCACGGCCGGGATGATCCATTCCACCGTCTGGAGGGTCCGACTGACGCTCGTGGCCTCGAGCCACGTGCAGAACGAATCGAGCGCGTGCACGGTGCTGCTCAGCTCCCGCGTGTTGCTTGATCGGGATACCAATAGGCGACGTGGCAGGCCTCGCATGCCTCGTCGATCACCCCGCCCGCCTCGAGCAGCGCCTGGGGATCCTCGGCGTCGATCGCCGCCAGCGCCTTCAGGCCCGCTGCCCGCAGCAGCCCGGCGTACTGCACGAAGGCCGTACGGCCCGATTCGATGCGCCGTCGAATTTCGGCGGGCCGCAGTTCGCCGGGACCCGCGGGCCCGTCCACCGCGGCAACCCGCCGGCCCGGTATCGCGAGCAGGTTCGTGGCCTCGATCAGCACGAGGGCCTGCGAGCGCAGTGCCTGCCAGTCGGCCGCGGTGCGCGGTCGCCGATCCTCGATCCCCTGATCCGATGCGACGTAGGCGACCGCATCCCACAGCGCGTCGGCGGCGGGGTCGATCTGTCCGTCCATCAGATCCCGAACGGTGGCGATCGGCCGCAACGGCGCCGCCGATTCGAGCGCCGGCGGGTCGCGAACCGGCGCCGCGCCGGGCGAGCAGGCGATGAGCCCGAGCGGGACGGCCCCGGCCAAGCCGGCGATGGCTCTGCGCCTGATGAAATTCACCCAATCACCCTCTGGACCGGGACGGGTCGGTATCGAACGGGTCGGTATCCACGATACCGAAGCCCGATCGCCCGTGCAGGACTATTCTCGGGCCACGCGCCCTGCTCGACGGCGCTTGGAAGGAGCGATCATGGACTTCACCCTCGACTCGCCGGCATTCGCCGACCATGCCCCGATCCCGCGAGCCCACACCTGCGAGGGCGCCGATGCCTCCCCGCCCCTGCGCTGGAGCGGCGCGCCGCCGTCCACGCAGAGCTTCGCGTTGATCGTCGACGATCCGGACGCACCGGATCCGCGCGCCCCCACCGCGACCTGGGTCCATTGGGTGCTCTACAACATCCCCGCCACCGCGCACGCCTTGCCCGCCAATGCCGGGCTGGACGGCCCGCCGGGCGTCGGCCGCGGCCGCAATGACTGGCGGCGCGACGGCTACGGCGGGCCATGCCCGCCGATCGGACGGCATCGCTACTTCTTCACCCTGTTTGCCCTCGATGCGATGCTGCCGAACCTCGGACATCCGACCAAGGCGGATCTGCTCGCGGCCATGCGGGGGCACGTGCTCGCCCAGACCCAGCTCGTCGGCACGTACCAGAAGGGCCGCTGAGGTCAGACCGCGGCGAACCGGATCGGGAATGGAAAGAAGGGCGGGATCGGCATCTGCTGGCCGGAATACGCCTTGCGCAGGCACTTCGCCTTGGCGGAATTGCCGTCGCTGTCGGCCTCGATGATGCGGCCCGTGCGATCCACGATCACGATGAGCACCACGCGCTCGCCCGGACTCCGGGCGTAGCAGCCGGACGCACGGTCCAATCGCCTCGCGGACAGCGACCGGATGGCGGCGTCGACGTAGCCGTCATAGCCGGGCAGGCTCCGCGCGCGGCCATAGACCTCGAGCGCGGACTGATACCGCGCGGCGATCGAGCGCGAGGTGGCGCACGCGGCGATCAGCGTCGCGGCCATCGCCACGACCAGCCGCGCGAGCCGCGCGGGGGTCACTTCGCGCCCAGCACGCGCGCCGGCAGCATCACCAGCGCCCGCAGCAACGCGAACACCCCGTCGACGGCGATGCCGACCGCGCGAAACGGCAGCGACAGCAGCCAGACGAAGGGCCACGCCAGCAGCGCGACGAGCGCCAGCGGCCAGCACAGCACCAGCAGCACGAGCCACAGCAGGAATTTCATCATCGGATCACTCCTTCGGCCGCTTCCGCCGCCCGCTCCTCGCGACGATAGAACGATTCGCTCCGCCTTGCATCGGCGCGCCCACCGTGGCGCGCCGCCGGGGACGATGGCATCATCGGCCATCTACCATGCTGGATCCATCCCTATTGGGGCGCTTCTCGTTCGCCCCGGCCGAACCGACCCAAGATCCCCTGCCGCCCGGCCGCCATCGCCTGGGCGTCGATCCCGGACGCGACGCGGTGCTGTTCGTGCCGGACGGCCTCGACCCGAGTGCGCCCGTGCCGCTGGTGGTCATGTTCCATGGCGCGGGCGGCTTTCCCGAGAAGGTGCTGCCGTTCATCGAGGATCACGCGCGGCGGGACCGGTTTCTGGTCCTCGCGCCGCACTCGACCTTTCCGACCTGGGACATCGTGATCGGCGGCAGCGGCCCGGACCTCGAGCGCCTGCAGCGGGCCCTCGACTCGGTCGCCTCGCGCTACCGGCTGGACCGCTCGCGTCTGGCGTTCGCGGGATATTCGGATGGCGCGAGCTACGCCTTGTCGATCGGCATCACCAACGGCGATGTCGCGAGCCACGTGATCGCCTTCTCCGGCGGTTTCATGTCGATCTTCCGGCAGGAAGGCGCCCCGAAGGTGTTCATCGCGCATGGCCTCGCCGACGAGCAACTGCCCATCGAGACCAGCGGCCGGGCCAACGCGACGAAACTGCAGGCGGCCGGCTACGACGTGCGATACGTCGAATTCAACGGTCCGCATGCGATCCAGCCGGTCGTCGTCGGCATGGCCGTCGATTTCTTCCTCCAATGACGACCCCGGTACCCACGGTCATGGAACTCGAAATACCGGAATCGCTGGTGCACACGCTGCTCGGAATGATCGGCGCCGAGTCGGCGCTCGCCAGGCAGCTCCACGAATTCGGCGACTGTCACGGCAACGTGGTCGTCTCGAGCGAGCTGTTCGACGCCGACTCGTTGAACGTCCTGTATTCGCTCAGCAAGGCGCACGACGAGCGCGCGCTGATGTTCCAGATGCTCGCGCTCGACAACATCCACAACGCGCCGCAGGCGCGCGTCATTCCCTCGCTCGATCAGCTGGTGCCCGGCCTGGTCGCCTACCTCTCGCGCGACGCGATCGACGGCTGGCTGTACCGGCGCCACAAGGACGGCAC
Source organism: Pseudomonadota bacterium (assembly GCA_021779875.1). GTDB lineage: Bacteria > Pseudomonadota > Gammaproteobacteria > Steroidobacterales > Steroidobacteraceae > Bog-1198. Next base: position 11,261 of record JAJXZV010000177.1, on the reverse strand, counting down.
CCTGCTGCCGTGGCTCGTGCAGCGGATCCGCCACGTCGAGCCGGAACAGGGTGCGCCGTACGTAGTCGTCGACCTGCTCGCCAACACGATGGCGTCGGCCAATTCCGAGCGCACGGATCACCACCTGCGCCGTTCCGGCATGACGACGGCGATCGTGGTCAACCGTCACGACATCGGCGGGCGCACGATTCCGCAGCTGCTGGCCGAATTCGGATTCTACAAGGAGTGCCCGGAATTCAAGCTCGAGTACGAGCGTCACGCGCGGCGTTTCCTCGAGTTCCAGCCGCGCTTCGGCGCCCAGTTCCTGGTCAAGAAGGCGCTGTTCACCATCGACCCGAAGGGCGTGGCGGAACTGACCCGGATCGCCGGCGGCCTGAGCGCGAAATGCGTCAACGACGAGGAGACGCTGGAACGGCGCTTCGAGACGGCGGCGGACGCCGACTTCTGGCGGGGCGCGCGCGTCGCGACCGGCTTCGAGAGGATACCGCTGCACTGCTACGTGCACTTGTTCCACCTCGAGTGGCACTGCAACGTCTGGGTCCACGTGCAGCACATGGACGAGTACCGTTATCAGCCGCAACTGCGCGAGAAGCTGGTGCTGCCCGCGCACCACCGCGACCTGATCGACATCCTTACCTCGAACATGAACCTGCTCGTGCAGGATTTCGTGCCCGGAAAGTCCGGCGGCACCACCATCCTCTGTCAGGGCGCTCCCGGCCTCGGCAAGACGTTGACCGCCGAGGTGTATTCCGAGGTGGTCGGCAAGCCCCTGTACCGCGTGCATTCCGGCCACCTCGGCATCACGGCGGCCTCGGTCGGCGCGACGCTGACCGGCATCCTGCGGCGCGCGGTGCGCTGGGACGCGATCCTGCTGCTGGACGAGGCGGACGTGTACATCCGGCGCCGCGACAACGACCTCGAGCACAACGCCATCGTGGCGGAGTTCCTGCGAACGCTCGAGTATTTCAACGGCCTGCTGTTCATGACGACCAACCGCATCGACGACGTCGACGACGCGATCCGGTCGCGCTGCATCGCCACCATCGAGTACTCGACCCCGCAGAGGCCGGACGCCATCCGCCTGTGGCGGCTGCTGGCGGATCAGTTCGGCGCGGAGCTCGACGACGATCTGATCGAGGTGCTGACCACCGTGTACCCGAAGGCGAGCGGCCGCGACATCAAAGAGCTTCTGAAGCTCACGACCCGCTACTGCCGCGCGAAGCGGATTCCCCTGTCCCGGGAGGCATTCGAGCTGTGCGGGATGTTTCGCGGCCATCCCTGATCCGCGCGCCGCCGCCGAATGGCGACATCTGGCCGCCGGACCCGGGCCCTTATATATTGTCCGCCCAGATCCATGTCAGCGGACCCAGGAGTCACCTCATGAGAACCACTTTCACGGCCTTGCTGCTCGCCGCGGCGACGGCGACCACGACCATCGCGGTCCGCGCGGCCGACCAACCGGCCGATTCGAAACCGGCGCAGAGTTCCCAGGCCGACGGCACGGGCATCAAGCACGATGCGCACGTCATCGGCGACGCCGTGAAGGCCGACGCGAAGAAGGTGGGCACCGCGACGAAGGACGCCGCGCACAAGGTGGCGAACGAAGCGGTGAAGGGCGCGCACGCCGTCTCGGCCGGCGCCAAGGCGGGCTACGCCAAGGCGAAGGAAACCTGGCACGGCGAGAAGACCGACGCGGGAACCGCCAAGTAACGCCTCACGATTGGCCGGGCGGCGGCTTGACGTCGCCGCAGTCCGAGCCGACGAAGGTCATCTGCGTGTCGGATTGGATTTCCTTGGTCTTGCCGCTCGAGTCGCGGGACGACAGATCGACGTGGGTGGCAATGACGTCCCCGTCGACGGTGGCGGCGCCCTTGCCGGTGGTGGTCACGCCGTCCTTCGTGCAGCTGAACTCGAACGTGGTGCGATTGCCGCTGTGATTCACGGTGGCCGGCTGGCACCGCCCGTCCCGGTCGACCATCGGCGTGTCCCGCTTGGCCATCGCCGGGGTGATGCAGATGCGGTAGCCGCGATCGGCCGCACCCACCCCGTTTTGCCCCAGCATGGCCTGCATTTGCGCGCGCCGCTCCGGCGGCATCGACGCGAGCGCCTGGCGCATCTTGTCGCTCATCGCCGCCATCTGCGCCGTCTGATCGCGGCCGTCCACGACCTCCTTGACGATCCGCACCTCCCACAGGCCGGGCTTCAGGCCCAGGCCGGCGCCGTAGGCGGCGAGCGCGACCAACCCGACGATGGCCAACCCTGATGCAGTGCGCATGGCGATCCTCCTTGGCTCCGGGCAGACTAGCACTTGCAAGGAGGCTCCGCGCATGAACATCGCCCGAGGACGGATGGCCGAGGCGCCGGCCCCACAACACGTCACCATCACCATCGAGCCGACGGCCAAGGCGGACTGGGAACTCTGGCGCGTCCACATGGACGTCGATCCGGCCGTGGCGCAGGCCGCCGGGTCGGACACCTCTCTGGACGCCGTGTGGGCGCTGCGGATTGCACTCACCGGCGGCGGCCGCTCGATCCGCCTCGTGCCCAATTTCTTGAATCCGTCGGTGCCCATCGAGACGGTGAGCGCGACCGGCTTCGATGAGAGGCAGTGGTACCCCCTGGAAGCCTGCACGCTGGTGGGGCGGTTGGACCCTGGTCGCCTGACCGCGCAGGTGCCGCCCGCCGAGATGTGCGTGGCGGCCAGCATGGGCTTGGGCGGCAAGCGCGCCTTCCTGCCGACTGCGGTCAGCCGCACGGGCGACTTCGTGTACGCCCAGCTGACCTATTTCGGCAAGCCGTGGAAGGTGGCCGCCCGCCGCCAGGGCGGCCCGCCGGTGGGCGCCTGCGGTCGACGCTGACAGCCGGCAGTCCCGCCGAAGGACGCGCCGCCTGATTGCGCATTCAATCAGTCCGCCCCTCCGGCATCCCTTCGACATGCCACGCTCATACGAGCCAAACTTCTGTATTTGATGGCTTTACCGCTGCCCCCTTCATGATCTTGCGTCCGACGCGCGGTTGCGCGACACTCGGCCTGTACGCCAAGGGAGATCGGATTGATTGGGCGTTCAACCAGCAGCGCGCCTCCCGTGGGCGCCACAGAGCAATAAACACAAAAGGGAGACTTGCCATGGCGATCAGCAGGCCGGGTGTGCATGACCTGAAGTCGAGGCTTTCGTGCGCGATAGCCGCCATCCTCGGGGGCGTGGCCGCCGCGCCGGGCGCGATGGCGGCGGGCAACTCCAGCGACACCGGATCGGACGCGCTCGGCGAGATCATCGTCACCGCGCAGCGCCGCTCGGAGAGCATGCAGGACGTGCCGATCTCGATGCAGGCGCTCACCGGACAGGCGCTCGCGCAGTTGAACATTGCGACCTTCGACGACTACCTCAAATACCTGCCGAACGTATCGACCGCCAACAACGGCCCGGGCCAGAGCGAGATCTTCATGCGCGGCTTGAGCGCCGGTTCGCAGCCCAGCCAGGGCAGCGGCTCGACGGCCGTGTGGCCGAACGTCGCCATCTACCTCGACAACCAATCCGGCCAGCTGCCGGGCCGCAATCTGGACATCTATGCGGCCGACCTGAACCGAATCGAGGTGCTCGAGGGACCGCAGGGCACGTTGTTCGGCGCCGGCGCCGAGGCCGGCGTGATCCGCTACATCACCAACGAGCCGAAGCTCGACGTCACCGAGGGCAACGTGACGGCCGGCTACGGCGTCACCGCCGGCGGCGCGCCGAACAGCAACCTCACGGCCGTGCTGAACCTGCCCGTGATCGCCGACACCCTCGCGGTGCGCGGCGTGATCTACAACGACCGGCGCGGCGGCTACATCGACAACGTGCCGGCGACGTTCACGCGCAAGAACACCGACATCGGCATCCATTACGCGAACTACCCGGCGACCAACGGACAGTGCCCGAACGGCCAGCCGAACAACGGCTACTGCGTCCCGCCCGGCAGCCCGTCGATCAACAACTACAACATCGCCGCGAACGACATCAACCCGGTCACCTACCAGGGCATGCGCCTCGAGGCGCTGTACAAGATCAACGACGACTGGAACGTGCTCATCACGCAGCTCTACCAGAACATGGAGGCGGATGGGGTGTTCTACCAGCAGCCGAACGCCTCCGACGGCGCGCCGCTGCAGCCGCTGCAGGCGACGCTGTTCAACAACGCCTACGACCGCGACCGGTTCGAGAACACGTCATGGACGGTGAACGGCAAGCTCGGCGCCTTGAAGGCCGTCTACACCGGCGGCTACCTCGTGCGCAAGGTCGACCAGGTCGGCGACTACACGAACTACGCGCGCGGCGTGTACGCCGACTACTACCAGTGCTACGGCCCGGGGACGGGCGGCAACCAGAGCCTGCGCTCGACCTGCTTCTCGCCGAGCGCCGTATGGCACTCCACGGAGCAGAACGCGCACCTGCAGAACGAGTTCCGCCTGAGCACGCCCGATGACTGGCGGTTCCGCGCCATCGGCGGCGCGTTCTTCGAGGACAACAAACTGTACGACCAGACCGACTGGCGCTACAAGACCATGCCCTCGTGCACGTCGAACGGCCCGGCCGGTACGCCCGGCAACACGGGCTGCCTCTCGGACATCGGCACGGTGCCCGGGACCACGGTCGCGAACCCCGGCCTTCAGACCCCGAACAGTTCCTTCTACCAGGACGACATGCGCGATACGCGCCAGACGGCGTTCTTCCTGTCCATGGACTACGATCTGATTCCGAAGGTTCTGACCGCGACCCTCGGCACCCGCCACTATGAGTTCAAGAATTCGTTCCAGGGAAGCGTCAGCCCGAGCTTCGGCTGCTTCGAACAGGGCACACCGGCCGGCGGCTGCCAGACGCTCGCCTACAACCTCAATGCCCAGAATCTGCACGACACGGAATCCGGCTTCAAGAGCCGCGGCAACCTGACCTGGCACGTGACCTCGGACGCCATGTTGTACTACACCTATTCGCAAGGCTTCCGGCCGGGCGGCTTCAACCAGAACGGCGGCACCGCCCATGCGGTCGGCCCGGATGGGCAGGCTCAGTACCTGCTGCCCTCGTCGTACTTGTCGGACAAGCTGACCAACAACGAGATCGGCTGGAAGACCGAGTTCTTCGATCACCGGCTGCAGTGGAACGGCGCCGTGTACCGGGAGAACTGGGACAACGTCCAGGTGGCGTTCTTCAACCCCGGCATCGTGGGCAACGTGTTCTACGACACCAACGGCCAGAACTTCCTGGTCAAGGGACTGGAGACCTCGCTGGTTGCACGGGTGACCAGCGGACTCACGGTCCAGGGTGCGGCCTCCTGGAACCACAGCGAACAGACCAATTCGCCGGCGCTGATCGACAACAATCCGAAGAGCGTGAACTTCGGCAAACCGATCACCCAGATCTGCAGCGGCTCGACCTGCACGCCGATCAGCAATCCGTTCGGCCCGATCGGCTCCCCGACCGCCGATTCCCCGCCGGTGCAGTTCAACCTGCGCGCCCGCTACGAATGGAGCTTCGACGGCTACAATCCGTTCCTCCAGGTCGGCGCGACGCACGTCGGCCACTCGTTCACCCAGGCGGGCGCGAATCCGACGATCGCGCAGGCGGGCGCCGTGAACACCTCGCGGCTGCGGTTCGAGGACCCGGCCTACACGACCTACGATGCCTCGTTCGGCATCGGCAAGGACGCGTGGACGGTGTCGGTGTTCGGCGAGAATCTCAGCAATTCCAACGCCGCGGTGTTCACGAGCACCGATCAGTTCATCGTCGCGCAGACTCCGCTGCGGCCGCGGATTCTCGGCGTGACGTTCGGCTACAAGTTCTGAGGAACCCCCTGCGCCGTGAGCCACGCTTCGGCGAACTCACGGCGCAGCTCCGCATCCCGCCCGTGGTAGCGGGAGGAGAAGTGAAATGGCACGGCCGCACCGACCCCCGCGGCCCGGGCCATCGAACCCGCGGCGCGTGCGGTGAGGTGCCCCTTGCGCGCCGCGAGCTCGCGGTCTGCGTCGAGAAATACGGCCTCGATGAACAAGAGGTCGGCACCGCGCACGAACTCGGTGACGGCGCTGCGGTTGCGTGCGTTGTCGGCCACGTCGGTCACGTAGCAGACCCTCTGCCCGGGCACGAACTCGAGCACCCTGCGCTTGAGCTCCCCCAGCGTCATGGTCCGATCGTGCGAGCCCTCGCGCGTGCGCCAGCGGATGCCGATGGGTGTCTCGTCCGGCGCGCCGGCGCGGGCCTGTCTCTTCAACTCCCCGAGCCATGGCCCGGTCGGCAGACGCAGCTCCTCCAGACGGTTCTTCCAGACGTTCATGTGCACGCTCTCCTCGAAGGAGAATGCGAGCGAGGTGATGTCGTGGTGCTCGAGCGGCACGGCTCGCACGCGGAACAGCGGCGTCTCCAGCAGCAACCCCTGCGCGGCCCGGACGTCCGGCAGGTCCTCGCGCGCGAATCGCCGGCGGCTGCTGAACCGCGCGCGGCGCACGCGCCCCTCGCCGGCGAGCTCGTGGGCGACGATGACCATGTCGGTCCGGTAGTTCTCGAGGAGGTTCCAGGTGTACGCGGCGAGCTTGTGCTCCAGCTGCGCGAGGAAATTCGCGGGACCGTACAGGCTCACGCCGGCATCGCGCCCCAGGCGCACCCGCAACAGGTGATCGAAGCCGCAGAAGTGATCCATGTGGGTGTGCGAGACGAAGACGTCGGTGACGCGCAGGATCGTGCGGGCGGGCAGCGCCGCGATCTCGCCGATGTCGAAGAGGATCGCCCGGCGCTCGAACTTCAGGTCCACGCAGACCCCGGGATCGCCGAATGCCCCGTTGACGAGCGCCGCGTGAAAGATGGGCCTCACGCCCCGGAGAATATCACCCTCTAGCCGCGGCTCAGCTCGATCGCCTCGGCCTGCAATGCCTTGAAGGACTGCTCCCATGCATCCGGATGCGGCTTCGAGCGCACCAGGCGCATCACGATGGACTCGAGGCGGCGATTGCGCTCCGCCAGACGCTCGTATTCCTCGGCCGGCACGAGCCGCACCGCCCGATCCTGGCAGATCCCGACGCACGCCCCGTCGACCTGAATCCTGCCGCAACCGATGCAACGCCAACCCGTGATCGTCTCGGTCATGGTTCGCTCACCTCCAGTCTCCGCGGCAGCTTACCGCCCGGCGATGGGCGGCGTCTCGCGCGCGAGCCGGACCACGGCGGACCACGGTGCGCGGCCCGGTCGTCTCGGATCGGGCTGCGGCAGGCGCGCGAACATCCGCAGCAGAAAGGGAACCCGGCGCCAGCGAGCCGCCGCGCGCAGCATCGGTTCCACCTGCTCGACGCGCCATCCCAGCGCCTCGAAGTAGCCGACCCCCGCGGGCGGGGCGAACTTCATCGGCGCATTGACGAGCTGCCGGCCCATACTGCCTTGCATCATGGCGAGCAAGCCCGGTGAGGCGAGGTCGATGAGCCACTCCTGAACCGCTCCGATCGCCCGCAGATCGGCTGCGAGCGCCCGCACCTCGCGGTCCTCGAGATACACGAGGAGACCTTCGGTGAGGACCAACGCGCGGCTCGATCCCTCGACCGCGGTGCGCAGCATTGCGCCTCGGGCCACGGCGTCCACGAGATCCACGCCCACGCGGGCGAGCCGGCAGCGTGGCTTCGAGTCGGCGAGGAGCCGCTCCTTCTCCTCGATCACGGCGGGCAGATCCGCCTCGATCCAGCGCAGGCTCGCGGGCAACTCGAGCCGGTACGGCCGCGTGTCGAAGCCGGCGGCCAGGTTCACCACGCAGTCGCATCCCCGGCGGATGGCCGAGAGCACCTGGTCGTCCAGCAGCCGGGTGCGGGCGATGATCGGCCAGCCGTTGCGGGCCGCGCGCGGCATGAACTCGGCCATCGCCGCGCCGCGCGCGCCGGCAAACCGTTCGGCGTACGGATCGCGAAAGAGCGCGTCGGGCCGCATCGATTCCCAGGCCCGGTACAGCGCCACCCAGCGCGCCGTATCGGACACCCCGGAAATGACGGGCTCGTTCATGGTACGACGCGCCTCCTCCGCCCGGCCGCGCCGGTCCTCAGTCCTGGGCGGCGCCGGCTCCCCGCTTGCCGAATCGATAGGACAGCCGCAGGCCGAACACGCGCGGCTCGTTCACGGTCTGGCGCAGATCGAAGTTGCCCTCGTTCGTGTAGATCACCGCGTTCTTGTTGGTCAGGTTCGTGATGTACAACTCCGTCAGCCAGTTCGCGCCCACCTCGTTCAGGCCGAAGCGCAGGTTCATCACCGAATATCCGGGCTGCAGCACGCGCGGCAGCCCGTTCGAGCCGTTGGTCTGCAGGTCGTTCCACATATCGCCCTTGTGCGCCACGTCGTACTGCACGTAGCCGTGCAGCGTGTCCTTCAGCGGCGCCTCGTAACGGGTGTTGGCGCTCCAGTCGAAGTACGGCACGTACGGCAGGCGCTCGCCCGGCGCCACCTGGAAGTTCGCATTGTAGTAGTTGTCGCTCTGCACGCGCGAGTCGTTGTAGCTCGCCGACACCTCCATGCTCCAGAACGAGGTCGCCTGGAACTTCACGTCGGATTCCATGCCGTAGATGCGGGCGTCGCCTATGTTGGCGTTGAAGCTGCTCGCGGCGCACACGGCCGGGTCGTAGATCAGCGACTGCAGGTTCTTCCAGGGCATGTAGTAGATGGCGCTGTTCCAGATCAGGCGCTTGTCGAGCATGGCCGTCTTCAGGCCGAGCTCGTAGTTGGTCACGGTGTCCGGCGTGAACTGCGGGGTCGCGCCATTCTTGAGGCATGGCTGGGGCAGCCCGGCATTGACGCCGCCGTCGCGGAACCCCTGCGCCGCATCGGCGTACACCAGCACGTTGTTCGTGGCGTTGTAGCTCAGGCCGACCTTGCTGTTCCAGTGGCTGTCGCCGCCCGGGGCGGCGCTCAGCGACTGCGGCGCGTACCAGAAGCCGCCTTCGGAGTAATTGTTGAAACTCGAGTGAAAATGCACCGTCCCCGCCTCGAGGTGCAGGCGCGGCGTGATGTCGAAGGTCACGTTGGCGAATTCGGTGACCTGCAGATAATCGGAGCGCGACTGGTAGCTGTACCAGTCGTCCGGCTTGGGCGGTAGGCCCGTCTGGCCGTAGTAGGCCGCGTAGGCCTGCCACTGCTGGCCCGAGGTCTGCAGACCCGGCATGTGATAGTAGTTGCTGTAGACGTCGCGCGTCTTCTCCCAGTAACCGCCCACCAGCCAGTGGAACCACCCGCCGGCCTTCGACTGCAGGCGCAGCTCGTTCGACCAGCGCTGGATGTGCTGGATGTAGTCGTAGTACTGCGTCGGCGCGCTGCAGCCGCTGAAACCGCTGCCGTTGATGGGGTCGGTCGCGCAGGCGAACGCCTGCCGCGAGGTCGCGTTGAGCGAACTCGTGTTCACGTACTGCATGTATTCCGAGTACTCGTTCACCAACCGGTCGTCCTGCGCCCAGTAGGTGCTCGCGAACACCAGGTCGCCGATGCCCACGTCCCCGTCCAGGTGGAAATCGAGCGTCTTGGCGTAGTTCTGCTTGAACTCCGGCCCGAAGCGCGCCACGTTGTGCTCGCCTATGGATCGCACGGGCCCATTGACCAGATTGCCGTTCGAATCGACCGCCCCGCCGATGGTCGGGGTCTGGTCCCAGGCGCCGTGGGTGAGCTGGCGCTGATAGCTGTAGGTCAGCGTCGCCTTCCAGCCGTCCGCGATCTTCTGGCCGAGCGCGATGCGCGCGCCGGTCACCTTCTCCGTGTTGTAGTTCTTTCCGGCCCACTGCGAATTGTTCGAGGTCGTGCCGTTGACCCAATTGCGGTTCACGTTCAGGTTGTTGATGAAACCGCCGTGATAGTCGCTGAACGCCGAGATCCGCACCGCCGTCCAGTCGGCGATGATCGGCAGATTGACGAAACCCTCGACCAACGCATTGTGGGAGCCGCTCTCCACCTTGCCGCCGTCCACGTCGACGCCGGCGCTGAATCCGGACGGATCGGGCTTGTTGGTGATGAAGCGCAGCGCGCCGGCCATGGCGCCCGCACCGAAGGTCGTGCCCTGCGGCCCGTTCAGCACCTCGATGCGTTCGATGTCGTACAAGTGTAGATCGGGCGTCGTGCCGTAGTAGTTCATCGACATGTCGTCGACCAGGAACGCGGTGCTCGCCTGGTTCGCGTAGTTCGGATTGCTGCCATCCGATACGCCGCGCATCACGAAGGTCTGGGTGCCGGGACCCGCGCTCACGAAGGAGATGGACGGCACCATGGTCGCGTAGTCCTCGAACTGCGAAATGTTCAGATTTCGCAGGTCCTTGGACGTGAACACGTCGATGCTGATCGGAACGTCCTGAAGGTTCTCCGCCCGCTTGCGGGCCGTGACGATGACCTCCTCGAGCGTCGTGTCGGAGGCCCCGTCCGCGGCCCGCGCCGGCAGGGCTTGCAGGGCGGCGCCGCCGGACAAGGCGGCCGCGATCGCGATGGCGAGCTTGGTCGGAGAATGACGCGCCCCGTTCGGCCGGCGCAACGGGTTGACCACCGAACACTCGGGTGCTTTGCGCATCGATTCATCCCCTTCCCTGATCTTGTCGTCGCATGCCACGGCGCACGCGCTTTGGCTGGATCATGTCCCGCAATGATGCGGCGTGTCAACCCGAGCCCGGCCGCGATTGATCGATCGTTCAAGATCGACGCGGCGGGTTGTATGCGGCGGGTTGTATGCGGCGGGTTCTATGCGGCGGGCTATTCGAAGCGCCGCAGGCAGTCTCCCAGGGCCTCGCGCAAGGGCTCGAGCTCGCGCTCGAAATGCCGCCAATAGCCGACGCCGGAGGTGTACAGCGGCTGGCGCACCTGCTCGGCGCTCGCGGTGCGCACCGGCCGGCGAGTTTCGTGAAAGGCCAGGCACTGCGGCTCGAAGTCCAGCCCGCAATGCCCGAGCAGCCTTCGAATGTGGGCCTCGGGATCGCGCACCAGGTCCTCGTAGCCCAGGTGCAGAACCTTGCCCGGCAGCACCTCGTCCCAGTGGTCCATAAGGCTCAGGTAGCACCGATAGTAGCGCCCCAGGTCCCGCAGGTCGTAGGTGAAGGACTGGCCCTCGGCGAAGTATTGCTTGAACGAGCTGAAGCAGGAATCCATCGGATGCCGGCGCACGTCGATGATCGTGGCATTGGGCAGCATCGCATGGATGAGCCCCACGTGGCTGAAGTTGTTGGGCATCTTGTCGATGAAGCGCAGCCGGCCGGTGCGGATGGCGGCGGTCTCCTCGATGGAGCGGCGGCC
>JAJXZV010000331.1 GCA_021779875.1 Pseudomonadota bacterium | reverse complement strand
GCTCTCGCGTGAGATCGCTGCGCTCGCCGATTCGGGCTCGCCCGAGCTCACGCAGCGGCTCGACGAGGAGCGGCGGACGTTGCTGGCATCGGTGCGCGCCGCGGGTCCCGATCTGCTGCCGGAGGAACGGGCGAGGCTCGATGAGATCCAATGGCTCAATGACCAGGCGATCGGTTCGATGCAGCATCGCATGCGCGCTCTGGCGCGGGACCTCGACACCGTGAGCGCGGGCCGCCGCGCGGTGCGCGCCTATGCCCGGTCCGGTGGCGGGCGCCATGCCTGAATCGGCCCTGGGTGAAGGATTGATCTACGAGGAGTCGCTGCCGGTGTCGTGGAGCGCCGGCGCGCCCGCCGCCGGTCCCGCCCTCGCCCGGTTGAACGCCGACAACCAGCAGCTGCTGACCGCCGAGTCCTCGCTCGGCGAGGTGCGCGTCAACGAAGCGCTCAAGGACGAATCACCGGCCCTGGTGCACGAACTGCAGCGCCTGGAGTTCAAGCTGAACATCCTGCTGCGCCTGACCGCCGAACTCGCCGTGCGTGATCGTGCGCTGCCGGCCGCCCAGACGCTGCGCCTGTCCTCGCGGGGCCTGGAGTGGCCCGGCGAACACGCGCCGCCGCGCGATGCAGTGGGACTCCTGTCCCTCTACGTCAATCCCATGCTGCCGGAGCCGTTGCGCCTGCCCTGCACGGTGATCGACGAGCGGCTGCGCGACGGTCAGCGCGTCGCGCTGCTGCGCTTCGACGGATTGAGCGAGGCGGTGATCGAATTGCTCGAGAAACTCATCTTCCGCCATCACCGGCGGCTGGTCGCGGGCGCGCGCCACAGCGCCCCCTGAGGGGCTTCCCTCAAATCCACATCGCCCGTTCGGGCTATCGACTGCGTCACACTTGCGGGATTCCCCGACGTCCGTTGCGGGCGTTTGCCAGCTGCTGTGCCCAGGACCCGTTCAGGTAGTATCGATCCCAGCGCGACATTGATTGAACAATGTCAATAAGTTAGCAGCAAAGCTTGAGACGAAACCGAAGAATTGCGGATTCCGTCACACTTCCGGACCGGGAAGGAGCCCCGACACGTGGCCGACAGCAGAGTTCTTGTGATCGAACCCTCGGAATCCGAGGCACGGGCCTTGGAGACCTTGCTGCGCTTCTTGGATCTCGAGCCGGCGCACCTGCCCGACGTCGAGACCTTTCGGCGCAGCGGCCGGGAGACGGCCGCGGACTGCTGCGCGGTGCTGGTGGGCGCCAATGGGCTCGCGGACGCAGGTCCGGCCCTGGTTGCGGCGCTGCGGGCGCTGCCGGTGCCGCTGCCGGTGATCTTCCTGGGCGCGGAGGGCCTGCCCGCCATCGCCGAGTCGAGCGCGGACCTCGCCTGGTTCTACCTCGAGACGCCGGTGAAGCAGCGACGCCTGTCCGCGGTGCTGCATCAGGCTCAGAACGTCCGTCACGGGCACCCCACCCAGCCGGGCCAGCACCGGTTTCGGCCGAGCGGCCAATCGCGCGCCATGCGCGCCGTGCATCGCATGGTCGAGCAGGTCGCCCCCCACGGCACCAACGTGTTGATCCTCGGCGAGTCGGGAACCGGCAAGGAGATGGTGGCGCGGCACATCCACGAGCTGTCGGACCGCGCGGGCCATCCGTTCGTACCGGTGAACTGCGGCGCGATTCCGGCCGACCTGCTCGAGAGCGAACTGTTCGGCCATGAAAAGGGCGCCTTCACCGGTGCCCTGAGCACGCGGCTCGGGCGGTTCGAATTCGCCGAGGGCGGCACGCTGTTCCTCGACGAGATCGGCGACATGTCGCTGCAGATGCAGGTGAAGCTGCTGCGGGTCCTGCAGGAGCGCAGCTTCGAGCGAGTCGGCAGCAATCGCACCATCCGCTGCAACGTGCGCATCATCGCCGCCACCCACCGCGATCTCGAGGCGGCCATCGCCGCCGGCCGGTTCCGCGAGGACCTGTTCTATCGATTGAACGTGTTCCCGCTGCAGATGCCCCCGTTGCGCGAGCGGCTCGAGGATCTGCCGGTGCTGATCGAGCACCTGAGCGAGCGGCAGGCGCACGCCTCGGGCCGGCGCATCCGCCTGGCCCAGGACGCGGTGCTCCGCCTCGTGCAGCATTCGTGGCCCGGCAACGTCAGGGAACTGGCGAATCTGCTCGAGCGGCTGGCGATCCTGTTTCCGGACCAGATCGTTCGTGCGGACGACCTGCCCGACCGGTACCGGGGCACGGTGCCTGCGGACGCGGCGCCGTTCGCCGAGCCGCCCAGCCTGATGTTGCCGCCGGCCAGCGATCTGCCCGTGGGCGGCATCGACTTGAAGGATCACCTGTCGGCCATCGAGGTCAACCTGATCAGACGGGCGTTGGAGGAGGCGGACGGCACGGTCGCCGAGGCCGCACGACTGCTCAACATCCGCCGCACCACCCTGGTCGAAAAGCTGCGCAAGTACCGCCTGAGCGCTTGATCCGCCGGCGCCGCCGCGCGATCCGCGGGCGATCGACAAATAATTGACGCCCGAGCCGCCAGAGCACTCCGTCCGATCCGTCGATGCGCGCCTAAGTCGCTGATCCGTATGTGGTGAAGAGTCGCGGCACGGAAGTTGCTTCAACGACGACATGGCAGTTACAGCACCCCGATCCCCCGCCGTCGAGCGCCGCGATCTACAGGCGGCGTTCCACACCTTCGGTTCCGTCTCGGCGCAGCTCGTGCGGACCTTCGAGGCCCTGCGCGAGCAGGTCGCGCAGCTGCAAGGCGAGCTCGCCGCGGCGCGCGCCGGCGAGCAGCAGCTCGCCGCGCGGCTCGCGGCGCTGGTGAACGGATTGCCGGGCGGCGTGCTGGTGCTCGACGCGCACGGCGTGGTGCAGGAGGCGAATCCCGCCGCGCGCGAATGGCTCGGCGAGCCGCTCGAGGGAACGCCGTTCGCCGCCGCGCTGGCGCGCGCCGCGGTCGGCGGCGGCGGCGGCACGATCGAACACACCGAATTGCGCAGCGGCCGGGTGGTCAACGTCTCGCGCCGCCACGCCGATGCCGGGGAGGTGGTGCTGCTCGCCGACGTCACGGAGGCGCACCTCATGCAGAAGCTCCTGGCCCGCCAGCAGCGGCTGCTCACCCTGGGGGAGCTCGCCGCCGGACTCGCGCATCAGATCCGCACGCCGCTCGCGACCGCCCTGCTGTACGCCTCGCAGATGGCCCTGCCGGGCCGCGGCGCGGAGGAGCTGACGCGCTGCGGGGAGCGCACCGTCGGCAGCCTCCGTCAGCTCGACCGGCTGGTCAACGACATGCTCGCGTTCGCGCAGGGCGGCGCCGCTCGCGAGTCGGTCAGGCTGAGCGCGCTGCTCGAACAGGTGGCGCAGTGGCTGCGTCCGGCGCTGCGGCCGGGCGTGCGATTGACCATCCGCACCCAGGCGCCCGACCTCGGCGTGCGTGCCAACGCGCCCTCGCTGGTGTCGGCGGTGCTCAATCTCGCCACCAACGCGCTGCAGGCGTCGGACGGCGATCTCGAGGTCGAGCTGCTCGCGCGCCGCGGCGGCCGCGGGCGGGCGCAGATCGTGGTGAGCGACGACGGTCCCGGCGTGCCCGCGCACCTGCGTGAGCGCATCTTCGAGCCGTTCTTCACCACCCGTGCGCGCGGCAACGGCATCGGCCTCGCCATCGTGCGTTCGGTGCTCGAGGCGCACGGCGGCAGCGTCGTGCTCGAGCCGTCCGGCCGCGGCGCCGTCTTCGTCATGGATTTGCCGGCAGAGGAGTCAGCATGAAGACAACCGTCGAACCGGTCCTCGTGGTCGAGGACGAGGCGGCGCTGCGCGAGGCGCTCGTCGATACGCTGGCGTCCGCCGGACTGCCGGTGGTGGCGGCCGCCGATGCCGCCGAGGGCCTGCAGCGGCTGGAATCCGACGACCCGGCGTTGGTGATCTCGGACGTGCAGATGCAGGGCATGAACGGCTACCAGCTGCTCACCGCGATCAAGCAGAGGCGGCCGGACCTGCCGGTGGTCCTCATGACCGCCTACGGTACGGTCGCCCAGGCGGTCGCGGCGATGCGCGAGGGCGCGACCGACTACCTGGTCAAGCCGTTCGAGGCGCAGGCGCTGATCGACATGGCGCGCCGGCTGCTCGCGGCGCGGGCGGCGCCGGGCGATCTCGTGGCCGCGGATCCCGAGTCCAAGAGAACCGTGTCGCTCGCGCGCAAGATCGCCGAGAGCGATGCGACCGTGCTGATCACGGGCGAGAGCGGCACCGGCAAGGAGGTCTATGCGCGCTTCATCCGCGATCACTCGCTGCGCGCGGACAAGCCCTTCGTGGCCATCAATTGCGCGGCCATCCCGGAGAACATGCTCGAAGCGACCCTGTTCGGCTATGAGAAGGGTGCGTTCACGGGCGCCCTGGGCGCGCACGCCGGCAAGTTCGAGCAGGCGCAGGGCGGCACATTGCTGCTCGACGAGATCTCGGAGATGGATCTGTCCCTGCAGGCGAAGATCCTGCGGGTCCTGCAGGAGCGCGAGGTCGAGCGCCTGGGCGGCACCCGGACCATCAGCCTGGACGTGCGCCTGATCGCGACCTCGAATCGAAATCTTCCCGAGGAGGTGCGCGCCGGGCGATTCCGAGCGGATCTCTATTATCGGCTGAACGTCATGAACCTGCGGCTGCCGTCCCTGCGGGAGCGGCGCGCGGACATCCTGCCGCTCGCCCGGCGAGCCATGCTGGCCACCGCGCCCGGGCGCCCGGTCCAGTTGACGCTCGCGGCCGACGCCGAGCACAAGCTCGTGGCGTACGACTGGCCGGGCAACGCCCGCGAGCTGACCAACATCGTGCAGCGGGCGGCGTGGCTCGCCGCCGGGGGCGTGATCCACGCCGAGGATCTCGACATCGGCGGCATGTCGGCGCCGTCGTCCGCGCACGCCGCGCCGCCCGCGCCGGTCGCGCAGGCGGAGCCGGAGGCGGGTCTCGGGCACGATCTGAAGGAGCGCGAGCGCGAATTGATCCTCTCGACGCTCGCGCTCACGGGCGGCAGCCGCAAGCTCGCCGCCGAGCGGCTCGGCATCAGTCCGCGCACCCTGCGCCACAAGCTGCAGCAGCTGAAAGCCGCGGGCGTGCCGGTGCCGCGGCTCCACGAACAGGCCTTCGCGGTGGTGTGACATGAGCAGCATGCAGATTCAACAGGTTCTCGCGGAGATGCGCGCGCTGCAGATGCGCACCGCCGGGGCGGCGCCCGGCGCGCCGCAGGCGGGCGCCGCGGGCGAGGCCGCCGGCGG
>JAJXZV010000093.1 GCA_021779875.1 Pseudomonadota bacterium | reverse complement strand
CTCGGTGCAGGACACTGTCGACATCCTGCGCGGGTTGAAGTCGCGCTACGAGGAGCATCACGGGATCACCTACGAGGACGAGGCGCTGCGCGCCGCGGCGGAGCTCGCCGCGCGGCACATCAACGACCGCCACATGCCGGACAAGGCCATCGACGTGGTGGACGAGGCCGGCGCGAACCTGCGGCTGCAGCCGGCGGATCGGCGCGCGCCGACGGTCACGGTCTCGCAGATCGAGAACGTGGTGGCGCGAATCGCGCGCATTCCGCCGAAGAACGTGTCGACCTCGGACCGCGACCTGCTGCGCAACCTCGAGCGCAACCTGAAGCTCACGATCTTCGGGCAGGACCGGGCCATCGAGGCGCTCGCGGCCGCCATCAAGATGTCCCGCTCGGGGCTCGGCGACCTGCGCAAGCCGGTCGGCTCCTTCCTGTTCTCGGGCCCCACGGGCGTCGGCAAGACCGAGGTCACCCGCCAGCTCGCCCTCGCCATGGGCGTCGAGTTCGTGCGATTCGACATGTCCGAGTACATGGAGCGGCACACGGTGTCGCGCCTGATCGGCGCGCCGCCGGGCTACGTCGGTTTCGACCAGGGCGGCCTGCTCACGGAGGCGATCGCCAAGCATCCGCACTGCGTGCTGTTGCTCGACGAGATCGAGAAGGCGCACCCGGACGTGTTCAATCTGCTGCTGCAGGTGATGGACCACGGCACCCTCACGGACAACAACGGCCGCAAGGCGGATTTCCGTCACGTCATCATCGTGATGACCACCAACGCCGGGGCCTACGAGATGAGCCGCCCGAGCATCGGCTTCACCCACGCGGACACGGCTTCCGACGGCATGGAGGCCATCAAGCGGCTGTTCTCGCCGGAGTTCCGCAACCGCCTGGACGCGGTGATCCCGTTCGCGGGCCTCGGCCAGGAGACCATCGAGCGGGTGGTCGACAAGCTGCTCGTGGAGGCGGAGGCCCAGCTCGAGCAGAAGCGGGTGTCCATCTCGGTCGACGAGAGCGCGCGGCGCTGGATCGCCAAGCGCGGCTACGACCCGAAGATGGGGGCCCGGCCGATGGCCAGGGTCATCCAGGACTTCATCAAGCGGCCGCTCGCCGAGGAGCTGCTGTTCGGCAAGCTCATCAACGGCGGACACGTCGAGGTCACGATCAGCGAGGATGGCGAGAAGCTCAAGCTCGAGACGCGCGCGACGGACGAGCCGGCGCTGCTTTCGCACGAGAGCTGAATCGGGCGGGGCGCCGCTCAGCGGCCGCGGTAGACGATGCGGCCCTTGGTCAGGTCGTAGGGGGTCATCTCCACGGTGACCTGGTCGCCGGTGAGGATGCGGATGTAGTTCTTGCGCATTTTCCCCGAAATGTGCGCGGTCACGACGTGACCGGTCTTCAGCTTGACGCGAAAGGTGGTGTTCGGCAGGGTCTCGATGACCTCGCCCTCGAACTGGATCGCCTCTTCTTTTGACATGCTTCCTTGTGAAGTCGGACAGAAACCGCGCGCATTGTGCATAAAGCACCCCGCTAATGCAATTTAGCCGGGCGGCTCCCGCCATGGGCCGCTCGGCGCGCGCGTCGCGTGCCGGCGCAGCAGGGCCGCGAACTCCACGCGGGGGATCTCGCGCGCGCCGAGGCTCGCCAGGTGCGAACTGGCGACCTGGCAGTCGATCAGGCGGATGCCGCGGCCGCGGCATTCCCCGACCAGGCGTGCCAGGGCCACCTTCGAGGCGTCGCGCTCGGCGCTGAACATCGATTCGCCGAAGAATACGCCGCCCAGGTGAATGCCGTACAGGCCGCCGACCAGCGCGTCGCCGCGGTAGGTCTCGACCGAGTGGGCGTGGCCGAGCGCGTGCAGACGCTCGTAGGAGGCGATCATCTCGGCGTTCAGCCAGGTGTCCGGCCCGCCGCGGCGCGGTGCGGCACAGGCGCGGATGGTCGCCGAGAACGCGCCGTCGAGGCGCGTCTGGTAGGGGCCATTGCGCAGGCGCTTGCCGAGGCTGCGCGTGACCCGAAATTCCTCCGGGAACAACACCATCCGGGGGTCCGGCGACCACCAGAGAATCGGCTGCTGGGCCGAATACCAGGGGAAGACGCCCCGCTGGTACGCCGCCAGCAGCCGCTCGGGACGCAGGTCGCCGCCGGCCGCGAGCAGCCCCGGGGGCTCGGCGAGCGCCTGCTCGATCGGCGGGAACCACTCGGGATCCTCGTGCTCCCCCAGCCAGATCAACCGGTTCAGAGGCGCAACTCCTCGTCCGCCGGCCGATGGTAGGGCACGTGCCGCCCGACGGCGGCGGCGTAGCGGTCCACGCCCCGGGACTCGCGCGCCGCATGCTCAGCGATCGCGGCGGCGAACCGCGGGTCGACGATATCGTGCGCCGAATGCGTCAGGCTCGGCACGAAGCCCCGCGGCACCTTGTGTTCTCCCTGAGTGCCCGGCTCGAAGCGCGCGAGGCCCTTCTCGATGCAGTATTCGATGCCCTGGTAGTAGCAGGTCTCGAAGTGCAGGCTGTGATAGTTGCCGCCGGCGCCCCAATATCGGCCATAGAGCGCGTCGGCGCCCACGAAGAAGATCGCCGCCGCGATGGGGGTCGTCCCGTGCCGGGCGATCTTCAGCATCAGGCTCTCCGGCAGGCGGGCGCCGACGCGTTTGAAGAAGTCGAGATTGAGATACGGGTCGTGCCCGTGGCGGTGGAAGGTGTCGCAGTAGAAGGCGAACACGGTGTCCCAGAGCCGATCGTCCATCTCGCCGCCGAGGCGCGTCTCGAAGGTGATGCCGGCCTCGGCGACCCGCCGCCGCTCGCGTTTCGCCTTCTTGCGTTTCTCGGCCGTGAAGGTCGCCAGGAAGGAATCGAACGACTCGTAACCGTGATTGAACCAATGGAACTGGCAGTCGCGGCGCACGATCAGTCCGGCGCCGCTCAGCCGCTCGAGGTCCTGCGGCGCGGGAAAGAGCACGTGCCAGGAGGAGAGGCCCAGGTCGCGCGCCATCGCCTGGGCCGCCTGCACCAGCGCATCGGCGACCCCGGGCTCATCGCCGCCGAGCAGCAGGCGCGGACCGGTCGCCGGAGTGAAGGGCACGGCGGACACGAGCTTCGGATAGTACTCGAGCCCGTACTGCGCGTAGGCGTTCGCCCAGGAGAAGTCGAACACGAATTCGCCGCGCGAGTGGCTCTTGAGGTACAGGGGCAGGGCGCCGAGCGCCCGCCCCGCGCCGTCCTCGATGACCAGGTGGCGGGCGCTCCAGCCGGTGCGTGGCGTCGTACAGCCCGACTCCTCGAGCGCCAGCAGGAACTCGTGCCGCAGGAAAGGCTGCCGCGCGCCGGCGAGCGCGTTCCACGCGGCCTGATCGATCTGCGCCAGGCTGCGCAGGATTCGAGTGCGGCGCGCGGTCACGCGTGCGCGGTGCGCGTCTCGCGGTGCGCGGCGGCCTCGAGACGTTCGAGATAGCGATCCGCGTCGAGCGCCGCCATGCAGCCGGAGCCGGCCGAGGTGATCGCCTGGCGGTACACGTGATCGGCCACGTCGCCCGCCGCGAACACGCCCGGGATGCTGGTCGCCGTGGCGTCGCCGTCGCCGCCGCCCTTGACGATGAGATAGCCGCCGCGCATGTCGAGCTGGCCCTGGAAGAGCTGGGTGTTCGGCTGGTGACCGACGGCGATGAACACGCCGTCGACCCGCAGGTCGCGCGCCGCCCCGCCGCGTACGGGGCGCAGCCGCGCGCCGGTCACGCCGCTCTGATCGCCCAGGATCTCCTCGACGGTGTGATTCCACAGGAAATCGACCTTGCCCGCGCGCTCGAGGTCGAACAGCCGATCCCGCAGGATCTTCTCCGAGCGCAGCTGGTCGCGGCGATGCACCAGCGTGACGTGCGAGGCGAGGTTCGCCAGGTACAAGGCCTCTTCCACGGCGGTGTTGCCGCCGCCGACCACGGCCACCGGCTTGCCCCGGTAGAAGAAGCCGTCGCAGGTCGCGCAGGCCGAGACCCCCCGGCCGCGAAACGCCTCTTCCGAGGGCAGCCCCAGGTATCGTGCGGAGGCCCCGGTTGCGACGATCAGCGCGTCGCAGGTGTACTCGCCGCCGTCGCCGAACAGGCGGAAGGGCGCCTCGCGCAGCTCCGCTCGGTTCACGTGGTCGGCGACGATCTCGGTCTGGAAGCGCTCGGCATGCCGGCGCATCCGCTCCATGAGCTGCGGTCCCTGCAGGTGCTCCACGTCGCCGGGCCAGTTATCGACGTCCGTGGTGGTCATCAACTGTCCACCCTGCTCGAGGCCGGTGATCAGCAGAGGCCGGCGATTGGCGCGCGCCGCGTACACGGCGGCCGTGTAGCCGGCGGGTCCCGAGCCTAGGATGATGAGTGGACTGTGCCTCGCGACGCTCATGTATACTTTGCCCCTCGTCGATTGTGTGGTCCCGCCGGCGCGCCGATGCCACCGGCGACGCGCTCGCCCGTCACCCATGGTAAGTGAAATCCCGGGCCGCGAGCGAATCCGGCGCGGCGCGGGCGGCGCGGCGCCGACGGTCGGGGTGCGGCGTCCGCGCGTCGTATATAATCCCCAGTCATTCAACTGGTTGAGAAGTCAACGTCATCAAAGGCATGAACCTGTCCGACCCGTCGACCGCGAAGGCCGCGCGCGCCCAGCCGAGGCTGTCGGCGGCGGTCGCGCGCTCCCTGCGGGAGGGCACGTTGTGGGTGCTCGGGGCGCTCGCCCTGCTGCTGCTGCTGGCACTGCTCTCGTACCATGCCCACGACCGCAGCTTTGCCTACGCGGGTGATCCCGGGCCGACCGGCAATTGGATCGGCCCGATCGGCGCCTGGCTCGCCGGCTTCTTCCTGCTGCTGTTCGGCCGGCCGGCCTACCTGTTCCCGGTGATGCTGGCCTACGCCGGCTGGCTGGTGCATCAGGAGCAGGCGCTGCCCGATGCGCGCTCGCGGCTCAATACCCTGCTGCGGGCGGCCGGCTTTCTGCTGACGCTGCTCACGAGCTGCGGCCTCGCCACCCTGCACTGGAACGGGGCGGCCTTCCCGAGCAGCGCGGGCGGCGTGCTCGGCGAACTGGTCGGCCACGGCAGCGCCCGGGGCCTGAGCTTTCTCGGCGCCACGCTCCTGCTGCTCGGCCTGTGGCTCGCGGGGGTCGCGTTGTTCCTCGGCATCACCTGGTTCACGGTCATGGATCGCGTCGGCGCATGGGTGCTGCGCGTGTTCGAGTGGGCGCGCGATCGCTGGGATCAGCGGCGCGAGCTCGCCTCCGGGCAGCAGCGCAAACAGGCGCGCCAAGAGGTGGTGCGCGAGGGTCAGAAGAAGGTGGCGAGCCGGCCGCCGCCGCGC
>JAJXZV010000327.1 GCA_021779875.1 Pseudomonadota bacterium | reverse complement strand
GAGCCGCTGCACGAGTCGTTGCTCACCTGGCTGCGCGGCAGCGTCGCGACCTTCGTGGTGAAGGACACCCACCACCATTCGCTCGCCCGACGCACCTTCCTCACCAACACCGACTGGCACCTGATCCGCGGCTGTTCCCAGCCCCTGCTGCTGGTCAAGCCCGCGCCCTGGCACCGGCCGCCGGTGCTGATCGCCGCCGTGGATCCGACCCACCCGCGCGACCAAGCCGGCTACCTCGACCGATGCATCCTCGACCACGCGCTGTCGATCGGCAAGGCGCTGCAGGCCGAGGTGCACGCCGCCCACTCGTTCGTGCCGATGATGCTGGCCTCCTCGACCATCGACGGGCTGCCGGTCATGATGGACGTCACGGGCGAACTGCTGCGCGCCCAGACCGCCGCGCGCCGCACGCGCATCAAGGCGGTGACCGACCCCTGCGGCCTCGCCGACGATCGCGTGCACGTGGAGATGGGCATCCCTTCGGAGTTCCTGCCGCGGCTCGCCGCCGAGGTCGGGGCCGACGTCGTGGTGATGGGCGCCACCGCGCGCAGCGGACTGCGCGGCGCCTTCGTCGGCAGCACGGCCGAGAGGCTGCTCGAAGGACTGCCCTGCGACCTGCTGGTGGTCAAGACGCCCGACTTCGGGGCACTGCTGCCCTTCTGACCCGAACGAGGCACGCCCCGCCGTGCATGCGCCGCCGACCTTCCGCATCGAGGATCTGCTGACCGACGCCGCCTTCGCGCACCCGGTCCGCGACCTGCGGCTCACCGAGACCCACGTCTCCTGGGTGGTGCTCACGGGGGAGTTCGCCTACAAGATCAAGAAGCCCGTGTCCCTGGCCTTCCTGGATGCGAGCACGCTCGCGCGGCGCCGCGCGCTGTGCGAGGAGGAGCTGCGGCTGAACCGGCGCCTGGCGCCCGACCTGTACCTGGGAGTGGTGCCGATCCGGCGCGCACCGGGCGGCCTGCGCGTCGGCGCCGTGGGCGCTGCGGGCGCCGCGGGCGAGACCCAGGGCGCCGGCGAGCCGATGGAGTATGCCGTGTGCATGCGGCAGTTCGAGGCGCGCGAGGAGCTGCCGGCCCTGCTCGAGCGCGGCGCCGTGACGACGGCCGATATCAAGACGCTGGCGGCCCGCCTCGCGGCGTTTCACCGAATGGCCGCGCGCAGCGGCGCCCCGGACGAATCCCGGCGCCGCGCCAGTCCGCGCGACGCCGTGCTCGGCAGCCTGGCCGGGCTGCTCGCGCATCTCGAGCCGCAGCGGCCGCCGGCGGAAATCGGGCGGGTGGTCGACTGGATCCACGATCGGCTGCCGGCGCTCGAGGGTGCCTTCCGCGAGCGCGAGGCCGGCGGCTTCGTGCGCGAGTGCCATGGCGATCTGCACGCGCGCAACATCGTTCGCTGGCGCGGCGCGCTGACGCCGTTCGACTGCCTGGAGTTCGATCCGGATCTGCGCTGGATCGACGTCATGAGCGATCTGGCGTTCCTGTTCATGGACCTGGTCGCGCACGCGCGGCGCGATCTCGCCTTCGCGCTGCTCAGCGCCTACGCCGAGGATACCGGCGACTACGCCGGCATCCGCCTGCTGCCGTTCTACGCGGTGTACCGGGCGGTGGTGCGCGCCATGGTGGACGGGGTGAGCGCGCAGCAGAGGCCGGCCGCGCGCGCCGAGTATTACGCGCGGCTGCAGGGCCGGGTGCACGCGGCGTTCGGCTTCGTGCACTCTGCGACCCCTCTCTTGGTCATCCTGTTCGGGCCGTCCGGGTCCGGCAAGACCTGGCTCAGCGAGCGGCTGGTGCCGCGGATTCCCGCCGTGCGCATGCGCTCGGACGTGGAGCGGAAGCGCCTCGCGGATCCGCCGCCCGACGGGCTGTACGCGGCCGAGACGACCCGGCGCACCTACGCGCACCTGCTCGCCTGTGCCGAAAGCTGCCTGGCGGCGGGCATGAGCGCGATCGTCGATGCCGCCTTCCTGGACGGGACGCGGCGCCGGCCGTTCGCGCAGCTCGCCCGGCGCCTCGGCGCGCGCTTCGTGATCCTGTCCTGCCGCGCGCCCGACGATCTGATGCGCAGCCGGGTGGCGGCGCGCGCCCGGGCGGCCGCCGACGCCTCCGATGCCGACCTCGCGGTGCTCGCGCGCCAGCTGCGCGCCTTCGAGCCGTTGAGCGCGGACGAGCAGGCTTGCGCCGTCGAGGTCGAGACCGCCGCGCCGGACGCCGTCGAGCGCGCCCTCGAGGCGCTGCGCACGGCGGCGCCCCCGGGCTGAGTGCTCGGCGCGGCACCGCCGGCGCGGCCTTGCGGCCGTACCACAGGAACCCGCCGTGGAAGACCGGCAGCGAGAGATCGGCCCCGGCGCTCGCCGATGCAGCTGGAGACGCCGCCGATCAGGGTCACCAGCCCCAGGCGATGAACAGATTCCCGAAGGTGATCATCGCGGCATAGCTCGGCACCCGATGGCCTTCAACGCACCGAACTTCTCCAGTCACGACGTCATTGACCGCCGGGTCCATCACCCAGACCCGCGCGCCGATGTTGAGCACCGTGGCGGAGGCGAGGGTCAGGATGCCGGGCATGAAATCGGGCCGGTGACGAACCGCGGCATCATCGCGCGCCGCGCGCAGCGCACCGCGCTGGAATGCGTACTTTCCCGAGCCACCCCTAGCGCAAATACGCCTCGGTCGCGTAGCGACGCATCATGCGGTGGCTGTTGAAGTACGAGGCGTTCTTGCTGATGGCCCCCTTCATCACCCGCAGCCATCCGGCGTTGCCGCAGCCGTCGCCGTAGTACAGCGGCAGCACGACGCGCTCGAGCTTGTCGTAGAGCGTCGGCGCGTCCTGCTCCGGCCCGTCCGTCCGTCCGATGGCCCAGCCGGTGACGCCCTCGATGCAGCCCTCGATCCACCAGCCGTCGAGCACCGACAGCTGCGGCACGCCGTTGAACGCGGCCTTCATGCCGCTGGTCCCGGAGGCCTCGAGCGGCGCGAGCGGCGTGTTCAGCCAGAGATCGACCCCGGCGGTCAGCCGCAGCGCCATGGCCATGTCGTAGTCGGCCAGGTAGACCACCTTGACCCGGCCGGCGAGCTGGCGGGCGTGCGCGGCGAGCCGCTCGATCAGGCGCTTGCCGGCCTCGTCGTGCGGATGCGCCTTGCCCGCGAGCACGATCTGCAGCGTGCGCTGGGCGGCGATGGCGGCGAGCCGCTCGACGTCGGTGAACAGCAGGTCCGGCCGCTTGTAGGCGGTCATGCGCCGGGCGAAGCCGACGATGAAACCCTCGGGATCCAGGGTCACGCCGCCGGCGCCGCGCGCCTGGTCGGTCAAGTTGCGCTTGGCCTGCAGGTGGGCCGCCCACAGCGCCTCGTCGGGCACGCTGCCGTCCACACGCACCAGCAGTTCCGGCTCGTGGCACCAGCTCGGCACGTAGCGGTCGTACAGGGCGCG
Organism: Pseudomonadota bacterium; assembly: GCA_021779875.1. Lineage (GTDB taxonomy): Bacteria > Pseudomonadota > Gammaproteobacteria > Steroidobacterales > Steroidobacteraceae > Bog-1198. Next base: position 1,892 of record JAJXZV010000327.1, on the reverse strand, counting down.
AAAGCTCTCGCAGGTCCAGGTATACGGATGCACGCCGTTGGTGATCGCGTGCACCCGGTAGCCCGGGAACATCTTGCGCGAAATCTCCGCGTGGCGCACCGCCACGCCGTTCACGTACTCGCTGAGATTGAGCGCGAGCCGCGTCATGTTGAGTTCGTCGTGCCCCGCGAGGGCCTTCAATTCGTCGAGATCGACGAACATTTCGCCCGGGTCCGACCCGACCAGGATTTGCTCGACCAGTTCGTAGGAGAATCGGTCGTGCCCCGCTTCCACGGGGGTGTGCGTGGTGAAGACGCACAGCTCGCGCACCCGCGGAACGTCGTAGCGCGGCTCGCCGGGCTGTGCGTGCTCGGGCGGGTAGGCATGCAGGCGCAGCAGTTCGACGCCGAGCAGGGCCGAGTGCCCCTCGTTCATGTGGTACTCGCGGATCCGGAAGCCTAGGGCGTGCAGGATGCGCACGCCGCCGACCCCGAGCACCATCTCCTGCTTGAAGCGGTAGCGCTCGTCGCCGCCGTACAGCACGTCGGTGATGGCGCGATCCTCGGGCGCGTTCTCCGCAAGATCGGTATCGAGCAGCAGCACCGGCTGACGGCCGCCGAGGTGACTCTGCAGCACGTACAGCCGCGCGCCCACCCAGACCGAGCGGCCTTCCATAGGAATGGCGACCTTCGCGTCCACGGCCCGGGTCGAGCGCTCGGGTTCCCAGGTCGCCGCACTCTCCACCTGCCGACCCTGCGGGTCGAGCATCTGCCGAAAGTAGCCCTTGCGGCTCACCAGGGTGACCGCCACCAGAGGCAGGCCGAGGTCGGCCGCCGAACGCACGGTGTCGCCGGCGAGCACGCCGAGGCCGCCCGAATAGGTCGGAATCGCCGCATCCAACGCGATCTCCATGGAGAAATACGCGACCCGGGGCTCGCGGATGAACTCGGCGATCATGGTGACCCCGCGTGCCGCGCGAGCAGCAGCGCCATGGCGCAGGACACGCGCCGGCTGTCCGCCGAATCCGCCCGGCTGGTGAGCACGATGGGCACGCGCGCCCCGAGGACGATGCCCGCGGAACGCGCATTGGCGAGATACTGAAGCTCCTTGGCGAGCATGTTGCCCGCCTCGAGATCGGGCACCACGAGAATGTCGGCCCGGCCGGCGACCGGCGAGACGATGTGCTTGGCGCGCGCCGCGCTGCGCGACAACGCGTTGTCGAAGGCGAGCGGCCCGTCGACGATGCAGCCGGTGATCTGCCCCCGGTCGCGCATCTTGCACAGCGCCGCGGCGTCGAGCGTCGAGGGCATCCTCTCGGTGATGGTCTCCACCGCCGAGAGGATCGCGACGCGCGGCATGCGCACGCCGAGGACGCGCACGAAGTCCACCGCGTTCTGCAGGATGTCGCGCTTCTGGCCGAGGTCGGGATACACGTTGAGCGCGGCGTCGGTGATGAACAGCGTGCGGCCGAGCTTGGGCACCCCCATGGCGAACACGTGGCTCATGCGCCGCTCCGTGCGCAATCCGGACTGCGCCGCGACCACCTGCTCCATCAGCTCGTGGGTCTGCAGGCTGCCCTTCATCAGGGCGCCGACCGAGCCGCGCCGCGCGAGCTCGACCGCCTGGGCCGCGGCCGCGTGGCTGTGCGGCGCGTCGACCAGTGCGAAGCGCGAGACGTCGACGCGGGCGGCGGCGGCGGCCCGCAGGATCTTGCGCCGCGGACCCACCAGCACCGGCACGATGAGCCGCGCCGCGGCGGCGGCCACCGCGCCGCGAAGCGACTCGGCGTCGCAGGGGTGCACCACGGCGGTGCGGACGGGCGCGAGCCCGCGGGCCAGGGTGAGCAGCCGCTCTTAGCGCATCGGCGGAGGCGCCTAGGGCGCGCGGAAGCCCTTCGGCCTCACCCCCAGCAC
>JAJXZV010000074.1 GCA_021779875.1 Pseudomonadota bacterium | reverse complement strand
CTTCGCCGCGCGTCTGCGCGAGCTCATGAAGCCGCAGGGGCGGCCTTGATGTCCGGCCGCCTGCCCGCGCGGCTCGCGCTCGCCGCGCTGCTGCTGCTGCCCGTGGGCGCGGCCACCGCCCAGGTGGCGCTGCCGGCGATCGCGGTCAAGAGCGCCGCGGACGGCGTGCAGACGTACTCGCTCACCTTCCAGGTCCTCATCCTGATGACGCTGCTGACGCTGCTGCCGGCGTTGCTGCTCGGCATGACGGCCTTCACCCGCATCATCATCGTGCTGTCGATCCTGCGCCAGGCGCTCGGCATGCCGACCACGCCCTCGAACCAGGTGCTCACGGGCCTGGCGCTGTTCCTGACCTTCTTCGTGATGAGCGCGACCCTCGATCAGGCGTACACCGGCGGCATCAAGCCCTATCTCGACGGCCAGCTGGCCGGGGAGGCGGCGCTCGCGCGCACCGTGCAGCCGATCAAGAAATTCATGCTGGCGCAGACCCGGGAGAACGACCTGCAGCTGTTCGCCAAGCTGGCCGGCAAGCAAGGCTTCGCGAGCGCCGAGGAGGTGCCGATGAGCGTGCTCCTGCCCACCTTCCTCACCAGCGAACTTAAGACGGCGTTTCAGATCGGGTTCATGGTGTTCATCCCCTTCCTGGTCATCGACCTGGTGGTCGCGAGCGTGCTCATGTCCATGGGCATGATGATGCTCTCGCCGGTGCTGGTCTCCCTGCCGTTCAAGATCATGCTGTTCGTGCTGGTCGACGGCTGGACGCTGCTGATGGGCACGCTGGCCGCGAGCTTCCATCAATGACCCCCGAGACGGTCATGGATCTGACGCACGGCGCGCTGCTGGTCACCGCGCTGCTCGCGGCGCCCCTGCTCCTGATCTCGCTGGTCGCCGGTCTCGCGATCGGCATGCTGCAGGCGGCCACGCAGATCAACGAATCGACGCTCAGCTTCATTCCGAAGCTGCTGCTGCTGGTGCTGACCCTGCTAGTGGCGGGTCCGTGGATGCTGCGCGTGCTCGTCGACTTCACGCATGACCTGTACACCAACATTCCGAACGTCGTCGGCTGATCGCATGGACCTGGAGTCATCCGCATGCAGCCGTTAGTCCTCGACGCCGCCGACGTGACGACCTGGGTGGGCAGGCTTTGGTGGCCCGCGCTGCGAATCGGCGGATTCGTGCTGACCGCGCCGGCCTCGAGCGAGATCGTGGTGCCCGCGCCGGTGAAGATCCTGTTGACCCTGGCGCTCTCGTTCCTCGTGGCGCCGCTCGCGACCGCGCCGGCGTCGCTCTCGATATTCTCCGGCGCCGGCATGCTGACGGCCGCCCAGGAGGTGCTGATCGGGATCGCCATCGGCCTGGTCATGCAGCTCGCATTCGAGGCGCTGACCTTCGCCGGCCAGACCATCTCGATGTCGATGGGGCTGGGGTTCGCGACCCTGGTCGACCCGCAGCGCGGCGCCGACACTCCGGTGATCGGCCAGATGTTCATGATCGCCGGGATACTCACCTACCTTGCGGTGAACGGCCACTTGATGTTGATCGCGGCGTTCGTGCACAGCTTCCAGACCCTGCCCGTGGGCGGCCCCGGCCTCGACCGCGACTTCCTGCTGGGAGTCGCGACCTGGGGCGCCCGGATCTTCGAGACCGGAACGCTCGTGGCCCTGCCGGTGGTCATCGCGCTGGTGATCGTCAACCTCGCGCTCGGCGTGGTCACGCGGGCCGCGCCGCAGCTCAACCTGTTCGGCATCGGGTTCACCGTGACCCTGCTGGCCGGCTTCGTGGTGCTGCTGGCCGGCTTCGACGGGATCATGCAGGGCGTGCGCAGCCTGATCGACGCCGCCTTGCAGGCGGCGGTGGCGCTCACCGATCGGGCGCCGGCGGGGGCGCGCTGATGGCCGAGTCCGAGCAGTCCGAACGCACCGAGGAGCCATCAGCCAGGCGCCTGCAACAGGCGCGCGAAAACGGCCAGGTGCCGCGCTCGCGCGAGCTGTCGACCTTCGCCACCATGATCGCGGGCAGCGGCGCGTTGGTCGCCGTCGGACCGGGCCTCGCCGAGCGCATGCAGCTGATCATGCGCAATGGGCTGACGATCGACCCGGATGCGCTGAATGACCCGAACTCGATGCTGGCGGCGCTCGGCGCCGCCGGATTCGGCGCCCTGCAGCTGCTGCTGCCGGTGTTCGGCGCGCTGCTCGCCCTGGTGCTGCTCGCCTCGGTCTCGCTCGGGGGCTGGAACTTCACGCCGGCCGCGCTCGCCCCGGACTTCTCGCGGCTCAATCCGCTCGCCGGATTCGGGCGTCTGTTCGGCCTGCAGGGCGTGTCCGAGCTCGGCAAGGCGCTGCTCAAGTGCCTGGTCGTGGGCGGCGTGTGCGCGGCGGTCGTGGCCTGGAGTTTCGCCGACACGCTGGCCCTCGGGCGCATGACGCCGCGCGCGGCGATCGGCCGCGGCGCGAGCCTGACGGGCTGGGCGTTCATGTGGTTGTGCGCCTCGCTCGCGCTGATCGCGCTCGTCGACGTGCCGCTGCAGCTGTATCAGTTCAAGCGGGCCCTGCGCATGACGCGCCAGGAGCTGCGCGACGAGGCCAAGGAGAACGAGGGACGTCCGGAGATCAAGCAGCGCATCCGGCAGGTCCAGCAGCAGATGGCGCGGCGGCGCATGATGCACAAGGTGCCCACGGCGGACGTGGTGATCGCCAATCCGACGCACTTCGCGATCGCGCTCAAATACGATCCGAAGAAGATGCGGGCCCCGCGCGTCGTCGCCAAGGGCGTCGACGCGGTGGCGCAGAACATCCGGCGCATCGCCGAGGAGCACAAGGTGCCGGTGTTCGAGTCGCCCAAGCTCGCGCGCGCGCTGTATCGCTCCACCGATCTGAACGAGGAGATCCCCTCGGGGCTGTACGTCGCGGTCGCGCAGGTGCTCTCCTACATATTCCGGGTCCGCACGCTCAATCCGACGCTCGCGGCGCGCATCGCGCGCCCTGATCCGACGCTCGACGGCGAGTACGCCGACGCATGAGCTCCCGCACGGCCGCGGTCAATCTCGGCGCCATGGCGCGCAACGGTCTGGGCGTCCCGCTGCTGCTGATGGCGATGCTCGCCATGATGGTGCTGCCGCTGCCGGCGGTGCTGCTCGACGTGTTCTTCACCTTCAACATCACCCTGTCGCTCATGATCCTGCTGGGCGTGATCTACGTGAGGCGGGCGCTGGAATTCGCGAGCTTTCCGACCGTGCTGCTCGGTGCGACCCTGTTGCGCCTCGGCCTGAACGTCGCCTCGACGCGCATCGTGCTGATGAACGGGCACACCGGCGCGCACGCCGCCGGCCACGTGATCGCGGCGTTCGGCGCGTTCGTGGTGGGCGGCAACTACGCCGTGGGCATGGTGGTCTTCACGGTCCTCGTGATCATCAACTTCGTGGTGATCACCAAGGGCGCCGGGCGGATCTCGGAGGTGAGCGCCCGCTTCACCCTGGATGCCATGCCCGGCCGGCAGATGGCGATCGACGCCGACCTGAACGCCGGGATCATCACGCAGGCCGAGGCGGTCGCCCGCCGCCAGGAGGTGCGCGAGGAGGCGGACTTCTACGGCGCGATGGACGGCGCCAGCAAGTTCGTGCGCGGCGACGCGGTGGCCGGAATTCTGATCGTATTCATCAACCTGTTCGGCGGCACCGTCATCGGCGCCGCGCAGCACGGAATGTCCCTCGCCGACGCCGGGCGCACCTACGCGCTGCTCACCATCGGCGACGGCCTGGTGGCGCAGATCCCCGCGCTGCTGCTCTCCGTGGCGGTCGCGGTGCTGGTCACGCGCGTCTCGAGGCCGCACGACATGAGCCAGCAGATCGTGGCCCAGATGCTGGGTCAGCCGCGGGCGCTCGGCGTCACCGCGGGTGTGCTCGGGCTCCTAGGGGTCATTCCGGGCATGCCGAACGCGGTGTTCCTCGGCATGGCGGCGCTGTGCGCGGCCGGCGCGTACGTGCTCGGGAAGCGCCGCGCGTCCGCCGACGCGCAGGTGGCCGCGCCCGAGGCCGCGGCGAGCGTGCCGCCCGAGCATCGCGAGCTGTCGTGGGATGACGTCGAGCCGGTGGATCTGATCGGCCTGGAGGTCGGCTATCGCCTGATCCCGCTGGTCGACCGCGCCCAGGGCGGGGAACTCATGGGACGCATCAAGGGCGTGCGCAAGAAGCTCTCCGAGGAGCTGGGCTTTCTCGTGCAGGCGGTGCACATCCGCGACAACCTCGAGCTGGCGCCGAATGCGTACCGGATCACCATACTCGGCGCGCCGGTCGGGGAGTCGGAGGTGTTTCCCGACCGCGAGCTCGCGATCAATCCGGGGCAGGTGTCGGGCAGCCTGCCGGGGACGGCCACCAAGGATCCGGCCTTCGGGCTGCAGGCGGTCTGGATCGAGAAGTCGCGGCGCGACCAAGCCCAGTCCCAGGGCTACACCGTCGTGGACGCCGCCAGCGTGATCGCGACCCATCTCAGCCATCTGCTGCAGTCCCACTCCCACGAGCTGCTCGGCCACGAGGAGGTGCAGCAGCTGCTGACGCGCCTCGGCAAGAGCGCGCCGAAGCTGGTGGAGGACCTGGTGCCGAAGCTGCTGCCCATGAGCGTGGTGGTGAAGGTGCTGCAGTACCTGCTGCTCGAGCGCGTACCGATCCGCAACCTGCGCACCATCTGCGAGACGCTCGCCGAGCTCGCGCCGAAGACCCAGGATCCGCTGATGCTGGTGGCCGGGGTGCGCGTCGCCCTGGGACGAAGCATCGTGCAGACCGTCGGCGGGCTGCGCGACGAGCTGCCCGTGATGACCCTCGATCCGGCGCTCGAGCAGGTGCTGCAGGATTCCATGGGCGGCGGCGCCGAAGGCTCGCCCGGCTTCGAGCCGGGCCTCGCCGACCGCGTGCAGCAGGCGCTCAGCGACGGCACCCGCCGCCAGGAGGCGGCCGGCGAACCGGCGGTGCTGCTGGTCGCCCCGAAGATCCGGCCCTGGATCTCGAGGCTCATGCGGCATGCGACACCGACGCTCGCGGTGCTCGCGTACAACGAAATTCCCGAGAACCGGCGCGTGCGCGTGGTGGCGGCGCTGGGCAGATGACGGACCCGATGACATGCGGAGGTGGACATGAAGATCAAACGTTACGTGGCGGCCAGCATGCGCGCGGCGCTCGCCCAGGTGCGGGTCGAGCAGGGACCTGAGGCGGTCATCCTCTCCAGCCGCCGCGTCGCCGAGGGGATCGAGGTGATCGCCGCGGTCGACTACGACGAAGCGTTGTTCGCCGGCGCCATCCGGCCGCGAACCGCCGCGCCGGCCCTCGCGCCCGTGCCCGAGGCGCC